>JALTID010000146.1 GCA_027004335.1 bacterium | reverse complement strand
ATTTTAGTTTTTTAACTTCCTCATCTCACTTCCCAACTCAAAATTAAGAACATATTGCGGTCTTGCTCAATAAAGGTGCTTTTAATCAGGGATAATCTATCCTCATCACCATCTCATTTAAAATATCTTTTGTAACCTACCGATGATTACATCTTACCTTCTATCATCAAGCCCGATATATAAGGAGAGCTGTCTTATTTCTCAAGCTTGCCAAAACCAGGAGCAGGCGGACCCTGAGGATTACTGGCATCCACCAGTATCCACTTATTGTTGAGCCAAAAGCCCTGATAATACCGTAGAGGTTTACCTTTTTTCCAGATAAGAAAAAACTGCTGCCACTTATCCTTTCTCTGTTCGCTAGAATAGGCGCGAACAGCCATATTAGGGTCCCTCCCGTTATAATGGCCAGGGTCCTTCGCATCAGCATTCCATATTCCGAAGTAACTGACTGTGTTAGCTCCTTTCTGAAAATAAAGGCCACCTGCTCCGATACCTTTTACAAAATAATGGTGCTGATTATCATCATCTGACCAATTCCCCGGCTTGATCCATATCTCAATAGTACCTTCATCAGGGAGAATATTACCTTTAGCGGAGAACTCCAGATAACCGATACCGTCTCCACTCCGCAAAGCACTGCCACGCACCGAGTCATATGCATCAGCCGTGATAGCGCCACCTCCTTTAAGCAGGCGGGCTTTACCATCTCCAACAGCCTGTGCATCGCGCGTGCCGTTGAACCCTGCATAGAACAATACCCCACCACGTTTATATTGGTACTCGGCTGCAGTATTAACCTTGCCCATCAGAGAAAAAAGATAAAAGATAAGCAAAAGCTTAAATAAATCTGAAAATCGCGTTAAACACATAATCTTACCCTCCTTCTACGTTTACTTCAGCATCCCAAAATTTGAAGGTCAAGTCTTGATTTTTTTGAAGATAGCATAAAATAAATTGTGTAAATTATGGAAAAAGGAATAAAAAATGAAATCTACATTTCAAGATTTGTTCTTTCTTATCCTTAAGAAATTTTTAATCTCTGCATTGCAGAAAGATGTGAGTGTTTTCTGTTGAAAATAAGGGAAAGCAGAACTGAATGACAAACAAGATATATCGATAGATAAGCAATATATTTCATGTTCTAAGCTTGACAAGGAAAATATTCCATGTATAATCAGATTGAAAAGGTTAAGGAAAGGAGGTGAGATAAAGATGAAAAAGATTCGTAGTATGTACGGAGCATACTCAACCTTCAGAGGTAGTTGGAGTTGGGCATTCACACTAATTGAGCTACTTGTTGTAATAGCAATTATTGCAATACTTGCAGCAATGTTATTACCAGCACTTCACAGAGCAAGAGAGCAGGCAAGGACAGCGGTATGTCAGAACAATCTCAAGCAGATAAACATTGCCATCCACATGTACAGAAACGAGTACGATGAGATTAATCCACCTTTTAAGTGGGTTACAGCTGCTGGTGACATGAAATGGCCACATATCCTGTACCCTTTTATGAACGATGTAAACGTTTTTGTGTGCCCTTCAAGACCTGAATGGAAGCTTGTCTTAACTAATACTAAAACCAATGGTGGTTACTTTTGTAACAGAAATGTTTTTGGTAGCCCTTACTTAGGGAGTAGTAGCTCAGACTACTTCCCTGTAACAGATTCCGAGGTAATAGATAGTGCAGGGACTATTGTACTTGGTGATGTAATTGATGATAATGGAGGTTTAAGTACAGGAAGTGATTGGTGGTATATAGCTCCAGTCACAGGCTTGGATTTTGTTGCTGCAGATGGGTGGATAAACACTGATGCCCGGAAAGCAGATAGAGATAGGCACAATGGTGGGTTAAATTATCTCTACTATGATGGTCATGTAGAATGGCACCGCTGGGAATATGTAGTAGAAAACAGCGAAAAATTGCTTGACAGAACAAAGGTTGGACCATAGAAAAGGAGAAAGTAGTGAGAGCCCCCTGCAAAATGTAGGGGGCTCTTTTACAAGGAGCTGAGTAATGTCTTCTATTCTGAAAAGTCTCTTAATAATTAGTCTCTTGTCTATTATAATTCCAGGAAAAACTTTGGGAAAAGACGAGAAAAAGCCTGAGCTAATTTACAAAGAAAGTTTTGAGGAAAATTTGGGTAAGTGGAGAGCAAATGCAGCAACTCTTGTGATAGACAGTAAGGAAAAATATAAAGGAGAAAAATCTGCTAAGGTAACAGACCTTGGAGAAAGAGTTGGTCAGGCAAACACCTTACGCATTAAAGTGAAACCGGGAGGAGTTTATTCAGTAGGAATATGGGTAAAAATAGCTCCTGAGTTTTCCAAACCGGTTTTAGTAGATATTGTCCTCTGGAATAAAGAGGGAAAATTTGCAGGCACAGCAAAAATTGGATTGGTGCAAGAAGTAGGAAAATGGATAAAGATAGAAAAGGCTTTAGAAATTCCCTCCCAGATAACTTCTATTAGTATCAGAGTTGTGCCTACTGGATATGGTGCAGGTAGCGATAAAGGTGCCTGCTGGTTTGACGAAGTAAAGATTAAAAAATGGCCTGGAGGCATAGAGCAATATATGGAAAGAAAGGAAGGAGGAAGTAAACCTGCTATCAACTCTGACCCTTCAAAAATTATAGGTAAAAGACCCCCTTCTCTATCCACTTTTGCTTTTCCGGATATTCCATTAGTAGATTTTGAGGACCTATCTGGTTGGAAAATAAGGTATTCTAAAGGGTTCAAAGAAGTAAATTTTTATAGGAGTGAAGAGGAGAAACTTCAAAATAAATATGTAGGAAAGTTAGTTTACACCACTTCTGAGAAAAATCAGTGGGTTCAGGTCATTCCTTCTCATCCTATTGTGATAGAGAAAGAATTTGATTCCATAGAAATGTGGGTATTCAGGTATGCAAAGAAGTTTCTTTCTGCTGGTTACGCATTAGAAACTGCCCCCTTAGTGCAAGTTATGCTGGAAGACGCACAAGGAAAAAAGACTCAAGTGGACCTCACCATTGTACAATGGACAAACTGGGGATTAGCGCACGGAAAACTCAAAATTCATTTACTCCCCCCGATTAAATTCATAGGCTTTTCTATATTGAAACTCCCTCTTTCCAAAGATGTTCCTCAGAAGTTTTATTTTGATGCACTTACTTTTTATCGTCAGCATACTAAAAATATTAACCTGCCAGTCCCTTCTAACCCACCCTTCCCTACC
>JALTID010000145.1 GCA_027004335.1 bacterium | reverse complement strand
GGTGGATTTTGAAGGTGGGGGTAGAACCTTCACCCAGCTAACTGATCTTCCACCGGACTGGGCAGAAAGAGGAGCGAGCCTGATAGATAAAGAGGTGGAACTAACCTTTAGAATTTTTCATACAGCTAAAGGATTTTACAATTATTACTGGAAAGCAAGACCTATTAGAGGAAATAAATAAGGAGGCAAATTATGCAGGGTTTAAAAGACAGAGCTGCAATAATAGGAATGGGCCAGACAAAACTTGGTGACAGGTTTGATGCTGGTTTTGTTGACTTAGCTGTGGAGGCGTATGTAGAAGCGATTCAGGATGCTGGCATAGACCCAAAAGAGATAGAAGCAATGTGGGTAGGTGTTTTTGAGCCCAACATGGCTGGTGGATTTCAGGGAATGGCAGGGTCATACCTCGCCGAGGCACTGGGCCTGTGGGATAGGCCATCTACAAGAGTTTCCAATTACTGTGCTACAGGTATGGATGCTTTGAGAAACGCTGCAAATGCCATTGCTGCTGGTCTATATAAGATGGTTCTTGTCCTGGGTGAGGAGAAGATGAGAGATGTTGGCTCCAGAGATAGCCTTATAAGGCAGACTCTGCTCAATGGGCATCCTGTGGTTGGTAAAGGCCAGACTGCCCCTGGTATGTTTGCACTTATGGCTAACAGGCATTTTCACGAATTTGGTACAACAAAGGAGGATCTTGCCAAGGTGGCGGTAAAAAATCATTACAATGGGAGTCTTAACCCAAAGGCTCATATAAGAAAGGTGGTTGATATTGATACTGTTATGAATGCATATATGATAGCTGATCCTCTGGGTCTGTATGATTGCAGCACAGTGGCTGATGGTGCAGCAGCAGCAATTGTGACGACCCCTGAGATTGCAAAATCTCTTAAACCCAATGGAGATTATGTACTTATTAAATCAATCGGATTATCAATAACTACTGATGCCAGATACTTTGATCCCTACGAGCAGTACATCGGTTTCCGTTCCACTCAGATGGCAGCAAAGATGGCCTATGAGGAAGCGGGAATAAAAAATCCTGCTGAGGAAATTGGGGTAGCGGAGGTTCATGATTGTTTCACAATTACAGAGATAATCAACTATGAAGATCTATTTTTTGTTGAGAAAGGAAAGGGCGCAACCTTTATAAGAGAGGGAGTTACTGCCCTTGATGGTAGGTTACCTATTAATACCAGTGGAGGGCTGAAATCCTGCGGACATCCAATTGGTGCCACCGGGGTAAGAATGACTTATCAGATATACCAGCAGCTTCTTGGTAGAGCGGAGAAGATGCAGGTTAAAAATCCAAAACTTGGATTGATCCATAACTTAGGTGGTCCTGGTTCTGTGGCTGCTGTTGCAGTTTATGGCACACCTTGATTTTCAAGCAAAACTGGTTTAATATCCTTAGAGGGGGTGTTTTCTCCCTCTAATTTTTTAATTAGATGAGTTAGGCGTGGGTGGATTATCTTCTGTTAGAGCCAAGATAGTGATTCTGCTGGGAGTCATTATTCTTATCTCTGTCCTCATTATTTCTTATGTGAATGTGACAATGGGTAAAACTGTGGCTATGCGAGATGCCCAGAATACTGTAAAAATGTCTTTCATTAACATCAAGACAGAGGTGGAGAACTGGGTTATTTATGTTATAAGGGAGATGGACAGATTCTCTTCAAGAAGACCAATGACAGAATTTATTGAAAATCCAACAGATCAGAAAAAATATGAGCTTGTTTCTGATTTTAAAATATTGCTTTCTGTTAATCCTGAATTCTCCAATTTCTTTGTGAGTGATCTCAGAGGGAAGATTTTGGTTACTGCAAGATACCTCCCTTTCACTACTTTTTATCCCTTCAGTTGCGAATATGAGTCTGTGAAAGATGCTGTTAAGAATGTTCCGGGGACGAGTCTCAAAGTGGTTGTGGAATGCTTAAAAAATTCAAAAGGGTTAATTACAGGTTATTTTGTCGGAATTTTGAATTTTTCTCCACTTTATAGGAGAATTTATGAAAAGCTTCAGGACCTTTTTCAGGGGATCTCGTGGGGCTTAATAGTTTGTAATAAAGATGGGGAAGTTCTATTTCATGCCGGCATAGGTGAGGGATGTGATTCAAGAAATTTCTCTTCAGGTAAAAGTTACTTTGAGAATGAAAAGTACTTCAATGGTTTCTACTTTGATGATATTCTTGATAATTATATTCAACTGGTGATGCTAAAAGAAGATATTGGAAAGAACTATTATTATGGAATTGTCCGTCTTGCAGTAGTTGTTTCTCTTCTCTTTCTTGTGTCTGTGGTAATTATTTCATTTATGTTGAGAGGCATTTTAAGACCCATTGATAATCTCTTATGGGCAGCAAAAAAGGTAAGTGAAGGGGAATTGAATATAACCATCCCCGTCAGGACAAAAGATGAAATTGGTGAGCTTATAAAAGTTTTTAACCATATGCTTGAGAGATTGAGAGATGACAAACTTGAATTAGAGACAGCACATAATGAACTCAGGGATGCTTACAGAAGACTTGAAATTATGAATAAAACTCTTTCAGAGAGAAACAAAGAATTAGAGGCAGTAAACAGCAAATTACAGATACTTTCTATCACTGACAGCTTAACTGGTCTTTACAACCATAGATATCTTCAGGAAACACTGGAGAAAGAGTTGAGAATGGCCAGAAGAGTGGGGTATCCTCTTTCTTATCTGATGCTTGATATTGATGATTTCAAAATCTTTAATGATACCTATGGACATCAGTCTGGTGATGCGCTGCTCTCACAGTTGGGTGGTTTAATTTCTAAGCAGTTGAGAAGTACTGATATCGCCACAAGATATGGAGGAGAGGAGTTTGGCCTGATTTTACCTAACACAGATAAAGAAGGATCAATTTATATTGGAGGAAAGATAAGGATGATGGTAAGTCATTATCCCTTTAAAATAAAAAGAGGCGAAAAAGAGATAGAGGTTCATGTTACTATCAGTGTCGGAGCATCTACTAAGAAACCTTTTGTTGTAGGACCTCACAGTAGAGAAGAAATAATTGAAGAGGCAGATAAGGCTCTTTATGAGGCAAAGAGAGAAGGTAAAAATAGAGTAGTACATTATCAGGATATAGCTGGGCAGATTAAAGATCAAAGATGAGCTGCCGATATTACAGGATTCTAATTTTCTCTCATAGGGGAAGATGTAGACTTCTTGGGGAAGCCAGGGATAACACGATTGGGGCCATTGAAAAGATAAGAAACCTCGGGATCAGAGGGGTTGAGATAGATGTCTGGCTTTCTAAGGATAATAAAACACTCCTCCTACACGATAATGAGGTATCTCTGACGGGGAAAAAAGTTAAAACGGATCAAGCACTTGCAAGGGAAATCCTTTCAGAGAGGAATTTTACCCCTCTACCAGGGAGGCAAAAAACGATTATGGGAAAATGGAGAAGCCCCCCTCCCCTTGAGGAGATCCTCCAGCATTTCAGCGAGATCTATTTTAATCTTGAATTAAAATTCTCACACAATAGCGGACTTTCAGATAGGGAGAAGATATGGATAAAATATATTCTTTCTCTTCTTACTCTGAACGAGTCTCTTGAGAGAGTCATTGTGTCAAGTTTCAACTGGGATGCTGTAGATTATCTCATATCGCTGAATGATGTGGTAAAAGGAGGTTATCTTTTTGAAAACAACAGGTGGGAGGAAGCATTAAAGAGAGGAATTGCCACAGGGATTTTTTCTCTACATCCCCATTATTCTGCGACTAAAGAGGAAAAAATTGAAAAAGCGAAAATTGCTAACTTAAAAGTTATTGTCTGGACTGTAAATTCAGGAGAAATGATCAAGAGGTTGCTCCTTCAAGGAGTTGACGGGATAATTACTGATTATCCATATATTGCAGTAAATATAAGGGAGGAACTTTGTAAATCAGAGGAAAAATGATCCGTGAAGAAGTTAGGTTGACAAAACTTTAAAGGGGATTAAAATTTAAAAAGAGAAGGAGGTTTGAATATGCCATGGGGTGATGGATATGGTCCGTGGTGGGGAAGAGGTAGATGGTGGGGATGGGGAGGATGGCATGGTGGCTGGCACCATGGCTGGGGATGGGGCCATGGCCCATGGTGGGCGGATTATTATGATTATCCTGATGCATGGAATGATTACTATGATTACTATCCTACTAAGGAGGAGGAGAAGGCATATCTCAGAGCTCAGGCTGAAAGGTTGAAGAAGGAACTTGAGCGTATTGAGGAAAGATTAAAAGATCTGGAATAGCTAAGTCCGTCCCTCTCCCTACCATAGTATGAGGGGGGAAGTTAACTTCCCCCCTCTTTTTTTAAATGGAGTATAATGATGGAAAAGACTCTAATTTACCTGATAAGGCATGGTGAGTCTGAAGGAAATAAAGAAAGAAGATTTCGCGGCTGGGAGGATTTCCCCCTCAGTGAAAATGGAAGGAAGCAGGTAAAGAATCTGGGAAAGGCTCTGAGAAATAGTGGAATAGAGGTAATTTACAGCAGCCCCCTTGTAAGAGCGTATGATACTGCCTCTGCTGTTGCTGAAACAACGGGGGCTAAAATCGTGGTTGAACCTGCCTTCAAAAGCATAGCTCTGGGGGATTGGGAGGGAAGAACAATAGCGGAAATCGAAAAACTCTATCCTGAAGAATTCAAGATGTGGCTTGAAACTCCTGAAAAACTCAGGATGCCTGGTTTTGAACCAATTTCTCAACTGAGAAGAAGAGCAATGCGAGCTTTAAATAGAATAGTAAGAGAAAATCAGGGCAAGACTATTGCAGTGGTATCTCATACAGCTCTATTAAAGGTTATTTTTGCTGGAATATTAAATTTAACCCCTCCCTACTTCTGGAGAGTTCAATTTGATACAGCCTCCTATTCTCTTGCAAAACATTCTCCAGAAAGAGGATATACTCTTATTTTTCTTAATTACACTCACCACCTTGGTGGAATTCAGGAAGAGTCTCAGACAGTCTGAACCTAAACAATAATTTCCATACGATTCAGAAGATAACGAGTATAGTTGCTCATTTCTTCAGTAAACTCGGCAGGAAGTTTTCTGTAAACGGTTTTTTCAAGGACCGAGTCAATAAATATTTTTGAAATATCTTTGTTTGTTAAACCGCGGCTTTTCATATATTCTATTTTCTGCGGTGTAAATTGGGTGCTTCCTGCTGAGTGTTGAAGTATCACATCATCTTCCTCTGTGTAAAATCCTGGTAGAAAGCCCTTCTTTGCGCCACGGGAGAAATCCATACTGTATGAATTGATTATAACCTCAGCTCCTGAATTACCCTTGAATATCTTTGCCAGATAAACTACCCTGCTTTCCCCCTCTCCCAGTGCAAAATCCGCGCTGTTTAAACTTGCTGAGACTTTTTTCCCTCTTACAAAAAGATCTGTCCAGCTTCCCCTGTAATTCTCCGGGGAAAGGAGAAACCCTATTTCATCAAATTGAACTGTACTTTTTTCTTTCATATTTATTGACCAGTGGATTCCTGTGTCTTTCCCTGGATTGAATATCACTCCTGAAATGATAAGGGAAGCTCCGGCATCCATATTTATTTCCACTTCTGTTCGTGAGGAAGTTTCTGTATCATAACTAAAGAGAAGAGCGATATCTGCGCTGCTTCCCTCTTCTACATTGATTCTAATGCTATTTTTAACAAGATTTGTAGAGAAGAGCTTGGGAATAGGGCTTCCTATAACAACTGTTCCCTGGCTTCCCCTTGCAAATGAAATCTCTAAATTTTTGTGTGGCTGGATAGCGCATCTTGAGAGGCAGGAAAGAAAAAGTGCTTCTTCCATTATTCTTTTCCCTTCAGGGAAAATCACATGAAGTGAGGAAGATTTTTCACGGGGTAGTTCTTTGAACTCTATTCCTTTGTGTATAAAATAATTTTTCAAACGCTGATATCTCCCAGGAATTTTTTCCCCTAACCCGGTAAGAAAAAACCATTCATCCTCGGGGATTCCCATGACCTCAAGTATTTCTTTTATATTTTGAGGAATCTTTCTAATTTTCCGTTCTTTTTCTTCAATATTAAGCGGCTTTATGACTTCTTCTATTTTCATGCACCGCCTCTCTCTGCTAGAATATTGGCCATTCTCCTGATTTCTGCTGAAAATTCAAATGGGATCATTTCAGCAACGGGGTCAATGTAGCCTCTGAGAACAAGTGAGACAGCCTTTTCTTCTGTAAGTCCTCTACTTCTCATATACTCAATGACATCATCTCCTATTTTGCCAACAAATGCTTCATGTTCTAACTGAGCTGATCTTGTGTTAGAATAAATGAAAGGAAAAGTGGAATGGATCGCACCTCTGTTCAGAAGTAACCCTGTGCATTCAATATGACCAAGTGAATTTTCCGCTTCTTTCCTGGCCTCAATAAGGGTGTAAGAGTTGCTTATACCATTGTCTTTTACCACACCTTTTGTATTTATATAGCCTGTGGTCTCTGGAGCTTCCAAATACACTTTAATTACATCGTCAAGATATCCTTGATCTCTTACAAAAGAGATACTGTTTATCTTTGCCTTTGATCCTTTTCCTTTTAAAAATATCTCTTCGTATCTACCTGAGGTTTTGCCTGTGCCCAGAATTGCCACCACCACTTCTATTTCCCCGCCATCCTCTACAACAACACGGGTATAAGGTCTCGTGTTAACATATCCTGGCCAGTTCTGCAGAACCACAACTTTTGCCTTTGCATTTTTTTTAACATAAACTTCGGTTGCTCCAAGATGAGCAGAAAATCTTGTAAGTATAGGGGCCGTACATCCTTCGATCAGAGTTGCTTCGCTCCCCTCTTCAAGAATAAAAAGTGCATGATCAGCCTGAGCAAGCTTTGATTCTGTTATCAAAAAGTATGTATGAAGGGGTTGTGGAACCTTAACATTTTTACCTATTTTAAGATAAACGCCGCCATTCCAGTATGCAGTGTGGTATGCTACAATTTTATTCTCCTTGTATGGCATCAGCTTAAAAGCGTATTCCCTTGCTTCTTCCACCTCCTTTAGTGCATCCCTGAAGGGAAGGAGTATTACCCCCAATTTTTCAAAATAACTTTTCAAAGAGGATATACTTGAAGATGTGTCCACCTGGATCATACCCAGTACAGTGGGCCATTCCCTCTCCGGGATGCCCATCTTGGTTAGCATATCTCTTATTTCTGGAGGAATATTTCTCGGATCCTTGATATCAGGGAGATCAATATCCCCTCTTCCCATAGGATTATAGTACTCCAGGTCCACCGATTTGATTTCTTCTGGAAATGGTGCCCTATCAATATAGCTTTCTGCTTCTTCTCTTAACTGGATGAGCCATTCTGGCTCCCCGTTTTTTTCACCGATTTTCCTTGCGAAGTTCCACACTTTTAGCTCCCGAACCCTTCAGATTCAATTTTTTCTACAAGTTCAGGGCCTCCACTTGCTCTTATTTCACCATCTACAAGGATATGTACCTTAAAGTTTGAAGGTAGATGTCCCAATATTTTTGCTGCATGAGTGATCAGAAGTACGCCGGCATTTCTGTTTAATATCTCATTTATTGTGCCTGCAATATATTTTAATGAGTCCACATCTACTCCAGAATCAGGCTCGTCAAGTATTGCAAAGGAGGGTTTTAAGAGGAGCATTTGTGCCATTTCTGCTCTTTTCCTTTCTCCCCCTGAGAAGCCTTTGTTTACCTCTCTTGAAATAAATTCTCCAGAAAGCCCTACTTTTCTGAGGACGCCCTTGATCCTGTTGAGATCCACTTCCATTCCATTGGCTTCCAGGATGGCCTGTAAGAATTTAGTGTAATTCACCATCGGGATTTCTGGGGGCGATTGGAAAGAGAGAAAAAGGCTTTTTTTTGCTCTTTCTTCAGTGGGAAGATTATTTATTTCTTCACCATTTAAATTTATACTACCCTCTACAATTTTGTATTGTGATGAGCCCATTATTGTATTGGCGAGGGTGCTCTTTCCACTCCCATTGGGACCCATGAGAACATGTAGTTCACCTGGTCCGATTGTTAGATTGATGTTTTTGAGCTTAATCTCCCCCGTCTCCGCTATTGCAGCGGTTAGTTTCTCAATTTGTAGCATAATCCCTCTTCTTTTCAGTCTTCTATAAGATCCTTAAGATCTTTACCCAGTTCAGGGGATCTGAGTTTTCTTATGGCTTCTGCTTCAATTTGCCTTATTCTTTCTCTACTCAGATTAAAATACTGACCGATCTCTTCCAGTGTGTGTTCCTTTTCTCCTCTCAATCCAAACCTCATTTCAAGGATTTTTGCCTCCCTTTCACTGAGGAGGGAGAGTAAATGAAGGGTTTTCTCCGAGATCTGCTTGCTCACAGTTACTTCAAGGGGAGTAGGAGTTTTTGTATCAGGCACAAAATATGCAACAGTATTTTCTTCTCCTTCACTTATTGGCTCATCCAGGGAGATAGGCTCTTTAACAAGTTTCTTTATCTCTTTTATTCTTTCCACAGAGAGCCCTGTTCTTTCTGCAATTTCTTCTTCTGTGGGTTCTCTTCCCAGTTCACTGCTTAATTCCCTGGAAACATTGAGAATGTTGTTTATAATATCCAGCATGTGCACCGGGATTCTGATTGTTCTTGCCTTGTTTGCAATAGCCCTAGTTATGGATTGTCTGATCCACCATGTAGCGTAAGTTGAGAATTTAAACCCCTTGCTGAAATCAAATCTTTCCACAGCCTTAATAAGTCCTAAATTTCCTTCTTGAATTAGATCATTAAGAGTTAAACCTCTGCCTACATATTTTTTTGCGATAGAGATAACAAGTCTGAGATTTGCCTGCATTAACTCATTTCGTGCCTCTTTTATTTTAGCATCAGCTTCTTTAAGCTTATGGAGAAATTCATTGAATTCCTCTTCAGTGGTATCTAATTTTTCAAGTGTTTCCCTTATCGCATTTCCACTGTTTTTAATTTTTTGTTTCCAGATGGTTTTCTCATCATCTGGGATCTGATTACTTGCCAGTTTTGTTTTGTAGAATTCAATTTCTTGATGTGCCTTTTTAACCTCTGCATCGTAATATCTTATTTCTGAAATCACTTTGTCAAGGAAGTCTCTGTTAAATTTAATGTTATCAAGGATCCTTCTAAGATTTTTCACTTTATTTTCAATTTTTTTCAGAATAACTTCTTTCTTTCCTTCAGCTATCTCGTTTTTTAACTTATTTTTTAGCTTGTTAATCTCCCCTCTTCTCCTTATCAGACGGTCAATTTTATTTATTATCTCCTCAATGTAATCTTCTGTTATTTTTGGTTCTTCACTTTCTTCAATCTCAATCAGATTCCTCAATTTTATTCTATTCCTTTCAAGTTTTTCTTTTTCTTCTCTTAGTCTGTTCATAAAAAATTTGTTGGTGGTCAGGATTTCAATAATTTCCTTTTCGCCTGATTTAATTTTTTTAGAAAGCTCAATTTCTTTTTCATGAGATATGAGGGGTATCTCTCCCATTTCTTTGAAATAGAGACTTACAGAGTTTAGATTTTTTGAATCAATTTCAGACTCATATATATCCC
>JALTID010000144.1 GCA_027004335.1 bacterium | reverse complement strand
GGAACATTTTCCTTTCTCTCTTCAATGAAAAGTATGGATGGGTTCCTGACTTCTTCAAGCCCATTTTCTGTCATCTGAAAAACTCCCACCTCATTGGTGGGACCAAAACGATTTTTTGTACTCCTCAGTATTCTGAGGTCACTATTTTTGTCTCCCTCAAAATAGAGGACGGTGTCCACTATATGTTCCAGAAGATTTGGTCCTGCGATATTCCCCTCTTTTGTTACATGACCCACTAAGAAGATCGGGATATTCAGAGATTTTGCAATCTGTGTAGCCCTGTGGGCGATTTCTCTTACCTGTACAACTGAGCCTGGAACTGATCCTATTTCATCTATGAAAAAAGTTTGAACCGAGTCAAGAATAACCAGATCTACTTCACTTTTTTTTATCTCATTTTCAATTTGATCAAAATCTGTTTCGGACATAACGAAGATATTATCTGAAGATATGCCAAGTCTTGAAGCTCTCAATTTGATCTGTGTTATTGATTCTTCTCCTGAGACATATAAGATCTTCTGCCCTCTTTCAGCCAGCCTGCTGCTCATCTGAAGAAGTAGAGTGGATTTACCTATCCCCGGTGCTCCTCCAATAAGCACAACACTACCTGTTACAATCCCTCCTCCAAGAACTCCATCTAATTCATCAATTCCGGTATGAATTCTTATTTCAGTCTTATTGGATACTTCCACCAGAGGCAGAACTGCTGCTTCTTCTCTATGATTCTCTTTCTTTTTATCAGTTGTGGTAACTTCCCTGAAACTGTTCCACGCCCCGCAGGAGGGGCAGCGTCCCAGCCATTTGGTGCTCTTATAACCACAGACTTCGCAGATGTAATATTTTTGTGGTTTACCCATGTTCTTCAGTGTGAGGGTGCTAAAACTCTGTAAATTACCTGGTCATATGTGTAGTTTCGATAGGCAAAGGCCAGATTCCCGTTGGGGGCAGAAACCATTTTTGCGTATTCACCGCTTATGCCCATTGAATCCACAATTTCCAGATCCCAATTACTGCCGTTTTTGATCCCCAATCTGAGATCGTCAAAACTTGAGTCAAAATAACTTACCATTGGTTTACCATCCAGCAGCACAATATCTATGTACGCATCAGCCATATCATTGATAGGGAGCATCTCTCTTATCCAGTGGTCTCCAGTTTTATAAGCAATTTTTACTTTCATATCGGTGGAATCGGAGTACGCAATATATGGATGTCCTTCTGGGTCCAGGACAAGAGAGTTCCATTTTCCAACATCCTCCGTATTTACATTGCCTTCGGGAGGATCATCAATTACTTCTTTTACCCAGCTTCCCTGTTGAGGGTCATAGTAAGCATATCTCAGATCCCCCAGAAAGCCGTCGTAGTACGAGATGTGCGGATATCCCAGAGAATCAAGAGCGATGGAAGTTTGTCTGTTTATAACACCTCCTCCCGCCGCGGTTATACCATCGTCAATTTCCTGATTTGTTACATTTTTTCCATCCCATCTGGCGTATTTCAGATCCTGGTTGGTATTATCAATGTAACTGATATGAATCACCCCATTTTTATCTGCGGCCATATCAGTCCATTTTCCTACATCTCCATCGTTATCTACTACTATGATATTCCACAGTCCCTCTTTTTTATATGCTAATTTTAGTCTTCCATTGGTAGCATCGTAGTAGGCAATAACTGGCACCTCATTGTCAACAACGATTGATGAATATTGTCCTACATTTCCGTCATTATCCACCTCCTCACTCTTCCATTCGCCTTTGCTATCTACACTTGCCATCCATAGGGAGTGCGTATCTGCATTGTAGTAACTTATATATGGGAATCCTTTTGAATCCATAGCGAGATCTATCCAGTATGCTTTCACATCATCAACTGCCACAGCTGTCTCTATGGGGGGGAGGATGGATTTATTTGGGCAGGGTGGGGGACATTTACATCCAGGACATGGTTTTGTTTGTCCGGGACCACAGGATACGATGAGAGCTACAAAAATTAAGCTCAGCAGGAAAAAGAATATTCTCTTCATTTTTTCCTCTCCCTAAAAATGGGCTGACATAGCGAAAAAGGCTTTTATCTTTTCGTTTGTTTCTCTTAATCTTGAGGATAGAGTTCTTAAAAATGCCCAGAGGACGGTGTATGCAAGATCTTTATCAAAAAACAGGAGATTCTCAAAATCTTCTTTTTTAATAGTTAAAAGTTCTACAGGCTCATTTGTTATAGAATCTGCTGATCTTGGAAAATCGTCAATAAGAGACATTTCTCCAAAGAAACTGCCAGCTCCTAAGACTGCAAGAGCCTCTTCTCCGATTCCCTCAACCTGTTTGCTGATTCTGATTTTTCCTTTCAAAATAACATAGAACTTGTCACCAGCATCTCCCTCTCTAAAAATTACATGATTGGCAGGATATTTTTCAACATTAGCAATTTTTAGTATCTTCTCAAGTTCCTTATTTGTTAGCTCTTTAAAGAGGTAAATATTTTTCAAGATTTTAATATCCATAAGATCCCCCTTTTTTGAAAAATATTATCACATAATCTTATTAAAGAGCAAATTTTTTGGGGGAAATATTCTTCTATGGCAATACACAAATGATAACATAAACCCCTCTATTTATGCCAATAAAAAGGCATAACAGCTTGTTTTAAAAGGCAAATTCATTGACTTATGCTGAAAATAGTGCTATCATTAAAACAGAAGAAATGAAAAAGGGAGGGTAAGAGGGATAAATACTGATTATGGCCTTGTGGGGTGTGAAAAGGTGTATGTAAGAGGTAAAAATCTCATTGATGGTTTTAGTTTTGCTGATGCTGTAACCAATCCGAGAGCAAAGGTTTCTTCAGAGGGGGATGTGGTAATTCTTGGGAAAAATCACTTAAAAGGAGAAGTGGATTTAACAGATATAGGTAACTATATAGAGTTTGGAAAAAACAGAGTTGATGATGGGATTAAGAACATATCATCGGTTCCATCATGTAGAGATTTATCTGAAGTTGAATTCTGGGTAAATGATGCGTCAGAGTATAACAACAATGATGAGTTGGATTTTGGTGAGATTTTGTTTGGTTATATTAAGTTTGAGAAGAGACATGGGAGGCCTCATGTCCGCTGGGTTGATGAGTATAGTGTGGAGACCACAAAGGAAGGTGTTTATTATTTTCATCATCTTATAATAGGGGGAAAGGCAAAGTTAATAGTAAGGAGTCCTGTTATATTTTTTGTGGATGGAAA
>JALTID010000143.1:6288-9596 GCA_027004335.1 bacterium | reverse complement strand
GCATAAGGGTGAAGAGATAACAGAAGATGTGTTTGAAAGCCACGCAGATGAAATTTTTACTCAGACGGAGAACAGGCTTCATGCACAGAAAGCTTTAATGGAGTATTTGTTATTGAGATGAGTTTAAGCAAAATTCATGGTAAGGCAAAGCCTTATATAATTGATAATGTTGTTCTTGAAAAAATGGATTTGAATCCTCAGGAGGGATTTATTATATCCCTTATTGATGGTAAAACAACTGTGGAAGAAATTCTTATGATTTCTTCTCTGTCGGAAAATCTGACGATGGATTTCTTAAAAAAACTTGCGGAGAAAGGAGTTATTGCTTTTGATGAGGCAGAAGCCCCTGTTTCAAAATTTAATTTATCCCGGGGGCAGGGTGTTCACCTGCCAGGTAATTCAGGTGGGAATTCATCTTCTCCTTCTTCCGAAAGAATAAAATCTCGCCTACCACAGGAAGTTGTTGAAGAGATAGAGAGAATGCACAAGATTTGCCAGGCTATGAATTATTATGATGTGCTGGGCCTTTCAAGGAATGCAACGAGAGAAGTGATCCAAAAAGCTTATAGGTCTCTCTCCAGGAAATACCATCCTGATCAATTTTATTTGAAGGTTTCGGAAGAGACTAAAAGTAAGCTTGATATGATTTTTGCAACAATATCAGAAGCGTATAGTACTTTAATGGATCCTGAATTGAGAAAAGATTATGATAGACAGCTAAGAACAGGGGGGGTAAAGAAAAAAATTAATGTTGAAGTTTCTGCACCCACTGAGATTTCCTCACCTAAGGAGAAGGCATACAGACTTATTTCTTATGGTGATGAGGCCATGTCAGAGGGAGATTACAAGGCAGCTCTTACCAATTATAAGCTTGCAAAACAACTGGTAGGTGAACTTCTCTCCCTCCAGGAAAAAATAAAAAGAGCCGAGATAGCAATGGTCGTTTTAAAAATGGTGAGTAGGATTGAGAAAGATGAAATGCTTCTTGAGCTTGATACCATAAAAGAATTGATGAATTTCTTAAGGGCTAACATGAACTATCTTCCGTTAGATGCTTATTTGCTTAAGAGATGTGTTGATATAATTGTTAAGATGACTAATGCGCATAAACTTGCTGTAAGTTTGTTAAGGAAATTAGTTTCTATTTCTCCCAGTGAGTTGGAAAATTTTTTTCTTCTTTCTGAGGAACTTGAGAAATCAGGGGATTTGAGAGGTGCGATTGAGATAATGGAAGAGGTTCTTAAGAAAGATAAGAAAAATGCAAAAGTCAGAGAAAGAGTGAAGGAATTGAGAAATAGATTAAAAAAAAAGGAAATTAAATGGAGAGAGCAATAGGTATTGACCTTGGAACTACCAATAGTTGTGTCGCCATAGTTGAAAAGGGGAAGCCAGTTGTTATACCCAACAGTAGTGGTTATCATACTACTCCCTCTGTGTACGCAGTAACGCAGGATGGGAAAAAATTAGTAGGACACCTGGCCAAGAGGCAGGCATTGATGAATTCTGAAAATACCGTTTATGCATTTAAAAGATTAATTGGGAGGAGATTTGATTCTGCTGAAGTTCAGGAGTCAATAAAGAGGTATCCTTATAAGATTATAAAAGGTCCCAATGATGATGTAAGAGTAAAGCTGGTAGACAGGGAATATTCTGTACCGGAGCTCTCTGCCATGATTCTTACTGAAATGAAATTTATTGTTTCTGAATTTTCAGGAGAGGAAGTGGACAAAGCTGTTATCACTGTGCCTGCCCATTTTAATGATAGTCAGAGGCAGGCTACAAAGGACGCTGGTAAGATTGCAGGACTTGATGTAATAAGAATAATCAATGAGCCAACTGCTGCTGCTCTTGCTTATGGATATGGAAGGAGAGGAGAAAGTGGAGTTATAGCTGTTTATGATCTTGGAGGTGGAACTTTTGACATATCTATTCTTGATCTCAGTGAAGGGGTATATGAGGTGATTGCCACCGCGGGTGATACCTTTCTTGGTGGTGAGGATTTTGATAAAAGAATCGTAGAGTTTCTTATTGAAGAGGCAAAAAAACAGATAGAGGTGGATATATCAAAGGATAAGTTGGCAATGCAGCGATTGAAAGATGCATCTGAAAAGGCAAAGATGGAACTTTCAACATTGCAAGAAACTAAGGTAACTTTGCCTTTTATTGCCACGGGGAAATCAGGTCCGCTTCATCTTGAGGTAGTGTTAACTAGAGATCAATTAGAGCAGATGGTTGTAGATCTTGTAGAGCAGACTCTTGAAATTTGCGAGGATACTCTGAAGGAAAGTGGGATAAAAAAGAGCGAAATAAAAGATATTATTCTTGTCGGTGGACAGACGAGGATGCCTCTTATCCAGCAAAAGGTTGCTGAATTTTTTGGTAGACCTCCCAGGAAGGGTGTTCATCCGGACGAAGTTGTAGCAATAGGAGCTGCAATTCAAGCAGATATGCTTCTAAAAGAGGACAAGGATTTACTTCTGATAGATGTTACTCCGCTGAGTCTTGGGATAATGACTTATGGTGGGTATTTTACGAAATTAATTCCCAAAAATACCCCTGTTCCAACTAAAAAAAGTTCAATTTTTACCACAGTTAAGGATAAACAGAGATCTGTGAGGATCAGTGTTTATCAGGGTGAAAGTGACATTGCTGAAGAAAATGAATTGCTTGGAGAGTTTGTTCTGACTGATATTCCTCCTGCTCCCAGAGGTGTTCCAGAAATAGAAGTTACCTTTTCCATCAATTCTGATGGAATTGTCAGTGTTGCTGCCAAAGATCTTTCTACTGGTAAGGAACAGGAGATCCAGGTGACTACCAGAAACAGACTCTCCGAAGAGGAAATCAAGGAGATGCGGGAGCTTAATAAGGAGTACCGGGTTACTCTCAAAGAACAAAAATAATCAGGAGGCTTAAAGTGAAAAATGTGAAGAAGGTTGTGTTGGCCTATTCCGGGGGACTTGACACTTCAGTTATTCTTGGATGGCTGAAGGAAACATACGGGTGTGAGGTAATTGCATTTGCTGCGGATCTTGGACAAAATGAGAATATGGAGGAGATACGGCAAAAAGCTGTTAAAACGGGGGCAGATAAAGTTTATCTTGTTGATTTAAAAGAAGAATTTGTGGAGGATTATGTTTTTCCAATGATGAGGGCAGACGCAGTATATGAAAATTATTATCTTTTAGGGACTTCAATTGCTCGTCCTCTTATAGCGAAGAAGCAGATTGAAATTGTTGAGAGAGAAGGGGCAGACGCAGTAAGTCACGGGGCTACCGGGAAGGGGAATGATCAGGTAAGATTTGAATTAA
>JALTID010000143.1:0-6278 GCA_027004335.1 bacterium | reverse complement strand
ACATACTACGCTATGAAACCTGAAATAAAAGTTATAACACCTTGGAGAATATGGGATTTGAAGAGCAGGTCCGATTTAATAGATTGGGCTCAAAAAAGGGGAATTCCTATTCCTGTAACCAAGGATAAACCTTATTCCATGGACAGAAATATGCTTCATATCAGCTATGAGGGTGGGATACTGGAGGATCCATGGTCAGAGCCTCCGGAGGAGATCTTTCAGCTGACTGTTTCTCCAATGAAAGCTCCTGATAAACCCGAATATGTTGAAATAGAATTTGAAAAGGGTAATCCTGTTGCTATCAACGGTGAAGCTCTTTCTCCAGGGCAATTACTTGCGAAACTCAACGAGATTGGTGGGAGAAACGGGATAGGAAGGGTAGATCTGGTGGAGAATAGGTATGTAGGTATGAAATCCAGGGGGGTTTACGAGACCCCTGGGGGGACCCTCATCTATCATGCCCATAGGGCACTTGAATCCATTACCCTTGATAGAGAAATAATGCATTTCAGGGATAGCATTATACCCAGGTATGCAGAGCTTGTATATTATGGATACTGGTTTTCTCCAGAAAGAGAAGCTCTTCAAAAGTACATTGACGCCACCCAGGAGAATGTGACAGGTACCGTAAGGCTTAAGCTCTATAAGGGTAATGTAATTGTGGCTGGCAGGAAATCCCCTTATTCTCTTTACAGCCCTGAATTTGCTACTTTTGAAAGGGAAGAAGTATACAATCAGGCAGACGCGGAGGGATTTATCAAGATTAATTCCCTGAGGTTAAGGATCAGAACTCTTCTTAGCCGGAGGGAAGGTGGTAAATAAGGTAGTTATTTTCCTGATGGCTGTTCCTTTTTCTCTCTGGGGATGGGGGGTAGAGTATAATTCCTTCCTCTTTAAAGAGAGTAAGGGGGTATTTTTTGAAAAGTTAGATTACGCAGAGTATCCATATTTCTCTTTTGAAAATTCGGTTAATTTTTCTTCTTCCAAAGCACCTTATGTCTCTTTTTCCAGAAAAGGAATTTTTTCATTTTCCCTGTGGGGCAGTTTTTCTTCTAATTACAGCAGGGTAAATAGTAAAACAGGAGAAGTTCTTCCTTTTGAAGGTGGTAAGGGAATTTTCTTTGATTCTAATTACCAGAAAAAGGGATATATAGATGTGATGGGAGGTGGGAGCTTTTTAGTTGGCAATGGTAAAGTTTCCCCTGGTGGTTCCATCTCTGCCGGATGGGAGAAGGGTATCTTTTCCCCTAATATAGATTTTGCTTTTCCCTGGCCCTACAGTTTCCCTTTTACTTTTTCCGGGTTGTCAAGTGAGTATACAGGAACTGGAGGCACCTGGAAGACTTCTTTTTCAAATAACAATAAGGGGGAGAACACTTTATTGAGGGTTTCTGGCAAGTTAGGCATCCTGCTGAATAAAACTACCTGGATTGGGATTGCCTGGACCTGGGAGAGCTTGTTTGATTCTGAAAAAAGTGGCAAAACTCTTTCTCAGGAAGGACTAAATTATTATCAGAATAGTGTCAGATATGCTTCTACCAACAGAATTATTCCTGGAATTGAGTTTGTAATTTTAAAAAATAATGGTGGGTTCAGAATGAATCTCTTTTACTCTCCCGGCTTCTGGGGTGAAGTCTATAACGGATTTCATTATTATTATGATCAGTGGATTTCTTCCAGTGGAGAGTATCTAAGGTACAACATTCTTTTTAAAGAGAGTGCTGAAGGGATTAGCAAAAAAGGCTATTATGGAGGTTTGTACTGGTGGAAAAGTTTAGCTCTTAGCGGACAAAGCAGGTTCATGATAGGTGCCTCTCTAACAGGATGTTATCAGTGGAGTGATCTTGAGATGAAGGGAATGTTTACACCTGATTCTGAGGTGGTTTACAGTAACGGGAAGAAAGAAATTAATGATCCTGAAAATTACGGGGAAACTTTCTACGGAACTACTCTCAGGAAAATGAAGAAGAAGGATGAGAATATAGAGATTGTAGTGCCTTTTTATTTTGATATCTACATCAGGTCATTCAGAATCAGACCGGGTTTCTCGGGAAAATTTCGTTACTGGAATAGTTATCATGATTCCCAGTTCTTAAGTATTTCTCCTCTCACAATTACAAAGGAGAATGGTGCTGGTGGAATTATAAAAAGCAAAATTTCACAGTACAATCCACAACCTTATGAAAATAGCAAAAATGGAAGTTTTTCCTTTTCAGGCGTTCCTTTTCTGGGGTTAGAATATGATGCTGATAAGTATTTTGTTGGGGGATGGTTTTCGGGGGAAGATTTAAAAATTTCTCTTGAAGCGGGGTTCAGACTGTGAAGAGAACAGTTTCTACTGCTTTGCTTTTATTTTTACTTTTATTTTTTGGTAGCTGCACAATAGAAAAACCTTCAGCAATTCCTTCTCCTCCTGCTGAGATGAATCCTGTGGTAGTTTCAGTAAAATTGCTTAAGTTGAAAACGATCACATCAACCGAAGGATTATACCAGTTTGGGGTTAAGTTTTCCCTGCCCATGGATAAGGAGTCAGTTGAAGAATCACTTCACATTTTTAGAGCCACGGAGGATATCAATGAAGGTGTTAATCCTCTGAAGCCTTCTGAGGAGATTCTTACACCCCCGGTGGATCAGAGGTATGCATGGAGTAATGATAAAAAGGAGGTTCTGGTTAATGCGCAACTGACCGAGGATTCCATCTATTTTCTCTATATTTCCTCCATGGCCAAATCAGAGGATGGTGCTTATTTAGATGGGAGAGTGGGTGAAGATTACAATCTGGATGGAGTGAAGGATATTTTCTCTCTTCTTCCCGGTGAGTATGTTACTGCAAACAATGATTTTTACATGGGTCCCTCTGATTTCTGGTCCCAGCCTGTGATTCCTTCTAAGAGAAAAAATCTTAAATCTTACTATTACCTTTTACCCAGCAAGGCTGATTTTTATGTGAGCAAGATAGAGGAATATGAGTATGGCAGGACCCCCGGGCATGAGCAGTATAAGTTTATGGGAAATACTATCTCATCACACGATCACGATTATAAATTTTCTTGGCCGGTAAAAAAGGATTCTCTACTCAGATTCACTTTTGATTCTGATCGAGCCTACTCTTCCGGGAGAAATGCTTCAATTCAACCACCTCCTCTACTTCTGAAACCTGAAACACTTCAAAATGTTGTGGTGAGGGATGATGAATACAGGGTTATAAGTGGAGCAGAATTTATTTATAACGATACGCCCCATCATCTTGTACCGGTACCATTGGCAGGGACGATAGCTTCTTTTCCCTCAATTTCACCTGGTGATATAAATCCTCAGATGGATTACTATGTGGTAATGGATCTGGGGAAATCAATTCCGTCTCATACTCTAAGCGGCACATATCTTGTGATAGAGGATAATGATAGAGGTATGAAGTATGTGTTGCCTGTTACAGATAATATTGGAAATGAGATAAAGATAAGTCCTCTTTACAAAGTACTCCGGGGACGCAGAAGAAGCAATGCTGGATCTTTTCTGGATATTGATAATTATGTTATGCATTCCGGTGAATTGTCAGGAATGCTTGCCTACTCAATATCTTTTGGGAATAAAGATAATGAAGTTTACAGAATTCAGAGTAATGCTGGTGGTTATATTTTTGTAAATAGAGTCTTTGGTTCGGGGAATAACATTATGGATTGTACAACTTTCCCCACTGAATGGTGCTCAATATATGTGTTTTTTGATGGAGATAAAATGAATCTTTCGGGGAAGAAAGCGTATATCACTAACAATGTGTTTTACTTAAAACTCCCCTCTCTGGAGGATGGAAAAAAGTATTTTATTGAAATGGGAGGCTACTCATTTCAGCAGAGTATTAGAGACATATGGGGTATCCCCCTGAGTGACAGGAGCTATGACGGTATTTATAAAGATGGCTCAGGCAAGGCAGAAAATAGGCTTGTTATAGGGTTTGCCACAAGAGTAGGTTCAATCACTTCATACCCTCCCACTATGCGTATAAATGATGGCACCATTTATCCTTATGCAGTGACGGGAAGTGAGTGCAATGGGGGAATATGTTTTGCCCCTGATAGTTATTATAATGAGACTATCACATGTGGGAACGAGAGGATAAAGATAAAAGGATACAGTGAGATTTTTTTCAGTTTTTATACCCCCGATGGGGATCAGGATAATCTTTATGGATATAATGATTTTCTTGTGGATAGTAGTGTGAATACGCAGAATATTATTGTTTTTTCTTCGGATAATAAAAGGAGAGATTACTCCCTGAATACTGAGATTGTAATGGGAAGAGAAGATGATAATAGACCGGGACATGGGGGTTTTCCCACAACTCTGGTTAGGGTGAAACTTCTTCCCTCGCTTCTTACATGCGGTAGCAGAAGTGTATCTGTACCTTCCATTTTTCAAAAAGGTGATAAGCTGTTCCTGAGTTTTAGAATTGAAGCCCTCACATCAAATCCACACAGGAAACTTGACGGCAACGAAGATGGGATTATTGAGTATGATTCGGAAGACGATCTCTGGTTTAAATTCAATGGTGAAAAATTTCTCCGCGAGGAATAGAGTTGTTGTACTTGTTACTGATTTTGGAGTGGATAGTATCTACGCCGCGGAGATGAAAGGAGTAATTTACAGTAATTCCAATAGCCCCGTTGAAGTAGTTGATTTTACTCATTCAATAACTCCTTTTGATATCCTTGAAGCTTCTTTTGTCATTGGGATGTCGTATTTATATTTTCCCAGTGGAAGTATATGGATTGGTGTGGTGGATCCCGGGGTGGGAACAATAAGAAACGGAATAATTGTGAAGGCAAAAAGAAATTATTTTGTTGGTCCGGATAACGGAATTTTCTCCCATGTTTTCAGTAAATTAGGCAGAGGAAAATTTACGGTTTATAAGATAGACGAGAAGAAGTTTAAAAAAGTCTCAACCACCTTTCATGGTAGGGATATTTTTTCTGTTACTGCCTCTCTTATAATAAATGGGGTGAAAATCAGTGAGTTTTCCAGAAAAACAGAAGATTATGTTATCTTAGATATTCCTCTTCCTGAAGAAGTTGAAGAGAACAGGATGAAAAAAATAAAGGGAAGAATCATGTATGTTGATTCTTTTGGGAATTTAATAAGCAATATTCCTTCAGAAGAGATAACAGAGGAGATGGTGATAGTAAAAGTGGGTAAGGCTCTCATAAAAGGTTTGAGTAAAACATTCGGTGATGTACCTGCGGGAAAACCTGTTGCCTATATAGGTAGTCATGGCTATCTGGAAATCGGGATTAACAAGGGGATCGCTAAAACATCTCTTGGAGCAGATAAAGGTTCTTCTGTGGAAGTAGCATTCCCTCTTAGAAATTTTCTATTGCTTTCTGACGAAGATAATGGTCAAGAATTGTAATATTCAACATTGCTTCAACCACAGGTACAATTCTCGGACAGATGACAGGATCGTGTCTTCCCTGTATAGATATCTCTACTTTTTTACCCTCTTTTGTGACAGTTCTCTGCTCTTTTCTTATTGAGGGGGTGGGCTTAACAGCGATTCTGATGATTATTTCTCCTCCGGTGGAAATGCCACCGAGGATACCTCCCGCATTGTTAGTGACGGTTGTAATTTTACCATCCGTTGTAGTAAACTCATCATTGTTTTCGGAACCTCTTAGCTGTACGACTCCAAAACCTCTACCGATTTCCACTCCCTTGACAGCTCCTATGCCCATGATGGCTTTTGCGATATCTGCATCTAATTTGTCAAATACTGGCTCTCCAAGTCCGGCAGGAGTACCTCTTACAATTGCTTTTACAAGACATCCAGTGGAATCACCTCTCTTCCGTAGAGATTCAATATATTTTATGGCTTCCTCCGCTACTTCAGGATCAGGCATTCGTAAAGGATTTTTTTCTATTTCTTCTTCTATAATTCTTTTAGCACTTAATTTTCCAATCTGGAGTGTATATGCAAGAGTTCTTATCCCCTTAAGCTGGAGCACCTTTTTTGCTATTGCTCCTGCTGCCACTCTTCCAGCTGTTTCTCTTGCTGATGCTCTTCCACCTCCCCTCCAGTCTCTTATCCCATACTTTGCCCAGTATGTAAAATCCGCCTGCCCCGGTCTAAAAAGATCCTTTAGAGGAACATACTTGCTTGAATCCACATCTACATTTTTGATTATCATAGAAATGGGAGTACCTGTTGTTTTATCTTCAAATATTCCTGAAACTATTTCTACTTTATCCCTTTCCTGTCGAGGAGAAACAACAGAACTTGTACC
>JALTID010000142.1 GCA_027004335.1 bacterium | reverse complement strand
ATTACCCCCTTTTTCAGTACGCCGTTTTCATGGATTTTCTATTTTTATTATATTTTCAGCCATTATCCTCTATTTTACCTTTTTGGGGGATTAACTCAAAAATTATTATTTCAGACCTTGATAAGAACCTCATGGGAGGCCCCCATGTTCCAGTTCCCGAGGTGGTGTAGTGAATTGTATTTCCATATTTTTTTAATCCCCATGGATCCCAGTATACTAAAAATACAAGGAGTTCCATCGGTGGAATCTGCCCTGCATGGGTGTGGCCACTGAGAATTAGATCAAAATTACCGCTTTTCTCTTTAACAGGGGTGTGGGATAATAGAATATTAAATTTTTCAGAAGATATTGAAGAAAGAACTTTTCCCATGTTCCTGTTAAACCCGAAGAATCTGCCTGTGGGGTCATGAACTCCACATATATTTATATCTTTTTCACTTTTACATTTGTTATCAAGAAGTGTAAAGTTAGTTTCTTCGCATACTCTTTTAAAAATTTTAAATTCTGAGAAGTAGTCGTGATTCCCCGGAATAATCAGTACATTTTTACTTTCTCCCAATTCCCGGAGAATCGTTATATATTTTTTTATACAACGATAATTGCAGTCTATGAGATCCCCTGTTAAAAGAATTAATTCTCCCTCCATCCTGAGGATGGAATTTACAATTTTTTTCAGCCACCTTTCACTCTTGAGATACCCCAGATGGAGATCCGAAACCTGGATTATTTTGGTCTCATTTTTAATTTTTGGAGATACAATTTTTACTTTTTTTATTTTTACTGGTAGAAATAATTCCTTCAGAGAAATTATGAAAATTATCAGGGAAAGGGAGAAAGCACCTATTTTTTTTTCCTGTGGTGAGTTGAAGATGCATATGGCAATATCTCCTAAGACATAAAAAGATGAGAATATTCCCATAAATCCAAGCCAGAAAACACCAATATTTAAAAGAATGTTGTATTTTCTCCATAGGTGTCTTGTGATCTCTCCTGTGGGGTAAATAACTGCGAAGCTCCAGAAGATGATTTGCAACATCCTGAGATATGTTTTATCTTTAAAAAGAGGAAAAGTGCTTTTAATTGAATAGAACAGATAAATGTTATCAGCAACATACAGAGTTGCCATGATAAGGATGAAAAGAGTAACGAGAAAAAATCTTGAGGAATTTCTCACAGTTTTACTGTTACTCTCCATTTTTTCAATTATCCATTTACAGGGGTGTAGTTTCAAGAATATCAGGGAAAGGACATATATTGGAGAGTGTCAGTTAACGGCTGAGAAGCAATAAAATTAGAGATAAAAGAGCATAAGAGATGACTGGGGATGTTTAAAAAGGAGAGGAAGAAAGAAAAGGTAGTGGAGACTGAAAGGTGAAGTAAAAGAGGCGGGTCGTAAGACCCGCCTGAGGATTACATGGAATCAATTATGGAGTTGTAGGTGGGGCTTGGCCTCATCTCTTTTGCCAGTTTTTCTTCATCGGAGAAGTAGTAACCATTGATGTCAACTGGTTTTCCCTGAGCGGCAAGTAGTTCATTTAAAATCTTTTCCTCATTTTCAGCAAGAGCTTTTGCAGGAGCTTCAAATTTTTTCTTCAGCTCTTCATCATCATTCTGGGCAGCTAAATTCTCCGCCCAGTATCTTATGAAGTAGTAATGCTCTCCTCTGGTGTCAAGCTCCCCAACTTTTCTTGATGGCCACTGCTTATTGAGGAGGAGTTTTATTAAGCCCTGTTCTGCGGTATCTGCAAGGATTTTTGCCTTTGGATAGTCATATTTTTGAGCTATGAACCTCAGAGCTTCAATAAGTGCTGTGAATTCAGCTGTGGAGTCCCATCTTAAATGTCCTTCATCTAGGAACTGCCACACATGTTTTGGAGCAGAGCCACCTGCTCCTGCTTCTACCAGATTACCTCCATTAAGAAGAGGTATAACAGATAGAACTTTGGCACTGGTACCAACCTCAAGAATAGGGAAAAGGTCTGTGAGATAATCCCTGAGAACATTTCCTGTGACCGCTATCACATTCTCCCCTTTTCTTACTTTTTCCACTGTGATCTTCATTGCTTCCGGAGGTGGTAGAATTCTTATATCAAGGTCACTGGTGTCGTAATCTTTGAGATATGTTTCAACTTTTTTGATCAGCTGAGTATCGTGTCCCCTGTTTCTGTCCAGCCAGAATATGGTGGTGTTTCCGGTTTCTCTTGCCTTTCCCACTGCGATCTGAACCCAATTTTTCACCGCTATGTCCTTTACCTGACATCCTCTCCAGATGTCACCCTGTTGAACTTTGTGTTCCATAAGAACATTTCCCTCTTCATCCACAACCTGAAAAGTTCCATCAGATGGAGCGATAAAAGTTTTGTCATGGGAACCATATTCTTCAGCCTTCATTGCCATAAGTCCAATATTCATTACTGAGCCCATGGTTTTTCTATCAAATTTTCCATTTCTTCTGCAATCCGCAACAATTTCTTTGTATGAAGTTCCGTAGCTTCGGTCTGGAACGATTATTTTTACATCATGAGGTTTACCATCAGGTCCCCATGCTTTGCCACCATCTCTGATAATGGGTGGAATAGAGGCGTCAATTATTACCAGATTGGGAGCGTGTAAATTTGTGATCCCCTTATTGGAGTCAACCATGTACATGGGGGGATTTTTATCATAGATCTTCTGGATTTCATCTTGTATGGCTTTTCTTTTCTCCTCTGGAACCTTTTCTAATTTTTTATAAAGTCCTGTAAGCCCTTCATTGGGGTTAAATCCTATCTCCTCTAACTCTTTCCCATATTTTTCAAAGAGGTCTTTGAAGTAAGCTCTGACTGCATAGCCAAAAATGACGGGATCAGAAACTTTCATCATGGTGCCTTTAAGATGTACAGACCAGAGGACACCTTTTTCTTTTGCGTCTTCCACTTCTCTTTCAAAGAATTTCTGGAGTTCTCTGACATCCATATATGTGGAGTCCATTACTTCCCCCTCTATGAGTTCAAGAGCCTTCATTTCCTTCTTATTACCATTTTCATCAAGGAAGTAAATCTTGACTTTTTGAGCTTTCGGAGAAGTTATAGATTTTTCATTTTCGTAGAAATCTCCGCCATCCATATGGGATACATGTGTTTTTGAACCTTTATCCCAGTCTTTGAGGGGGAGTCCAGCCATCTGGTCGGGGTATTTCCTTGCGCTTTCTTTAACGGGGAGAGGTATAGATCTGATATTATTCCCCTGCCTGATGATGGGGTTTACGATACTGCCTATCACCTTTGAATAAAGTTCAAGGATTTTTTTATCCTCTTCTGTTTTAACTTCTTCAGGATAATCAGGAAGTTTGTATCCCTTCTTCTGAAGTTCCTTCACTGCATCTTTTGCCTGAACCACCGTAGCACTGATATTGGGTAATTTTACAAGATTTATGTAGGGGTCATTTACTACCCTATCCCCTAACTCAGCAAGATCATCAGGAACTTTTTGATCCTCTGTGAGATATTCGGAGAATGTTGCAAGTATCCTTCCAGCAAGTGAGATATTTTTAATTTCAATATCTATTCCTGCAGCTGCGATAAACTTTTCCGCTGCTGGTAAGAGTGAGAATGTTGCAAGATAGGGAGCTTCGTCAACCTTGGTCCATGTAATTAGAGGCTTCCTCTTTTCCATATTTTCACCTCCATCAAATTGATTTGCTTCTATTATATTGAGGATGAGATTGATGTCAAAATTGTATAATGTATACAATCGATCTGCCCAATTTCCACCACAATTTTTGGTAGGTATGACCTGCAGAGGAAAAGATTTTTTGTCTCTCCTGTGCTTCGCCATCTCACATATCTGTCGTTGAGACTATCAAATCACCAATATGGTTATATCAAAACGATCAGGTTGTTAAAGGGAATTATTATCTGTTCTTAAGATTAAGAATTTCTTAAGGTTCTCTTCCTTCTGCGCTGCTTATCAACTTTCCCGGTACTGGAGGAGAAGCAGAATACACCTCTGTGACTTTGATTTTTCCTACAGGGGTAGTCCCCCAGCGGGAGTATCCTTCATATATTCCTTTGAGCTGATAGGAAGCTGGTTCAAGAGTAAGAATATCAACTGCCACAGGAGAACCTTCTTGAAACTTCTTAATTTTTTTGTTCTGGCCGTTGATGGGAAATATAAGATGATCTCCAACAAGTTTCATTGCCATGGTGAGGAAAATTACCGGGAATCCGTCTTCTTCTACAAAAGAGATAACTTTGAAGCCAAGTAGTTTATCAAATTTTTCTCTTACTGCTTCTGGAATTTCAATCTCTGATTTTCTGTTGGTTAACCTGAAAAGTGTCTTACCTGCCTGAAGTAATCCCATTCCGGTAAGACTGGACACTATTGGTATTCTGAAAGTGGGAAATTCTGAAAGTGGCTGAATGATCCCTGCGCTTCTTATTCCTGTATAGGCGTTGTATCTGAAGAGATCCATGTTGTTTATATAGTCAACCTCTGGGCCCATTTTAACAAAACCCTTGAAGAGTGCTCTTCCTGCAGTTGCTTTGAACTTCTGTGTAAAGGCATATATGTATATTTTATTATTGTTCAGGAGATTTTTCTTTGTTTTCCATATCATAAATTCCCCGAAAGCAAGATGATCATCTGTGGGAGCAGTGATGGAGATTATAAGAACCACATTGGGCCTTCCATCCTCACCCACAGTGGCGAGAAATTTTGGATTTAACGGTCCTCTGAATATTTCAAGAGCTCCTTTTGAGAGCATGGTTTACCTCCTTAATCTCTAACTGTTCCTGTCCAGTAAGTAGTGGGGATTCCTTTTCTTACTGCCAGATCAAGGAGTTGCTGCATTCTTCCTCTCCTCATTAGTGGAGTGTCAGCCAATTCAAATTTTATCCCCAATCTATCATATTTATCCTTGCAGGTGTTGTTAAAGGCAAGAAGATCATAACGCTCACATGTGGGAAGATTTTCTTTAATGAATTTCGCCACAGCTTCAATATTTTCATCCTGGTCAGTATACCCAGGAATCACAGGGGTTCTCACCCAGATCTTCTTCTTATGAACCTGAGAAATATATTTTGCATTTTCAAGTATTGTTTTGTTGGGTACTCCTGTATATTTTATATGAAGCTCTGGGTCCATCTGTTTGAGATCAAGAAGAACAAGATCAATGTAGGGAAGAACCATATTTAGGATTTTTTTAGCAGTAAAAGCAGTAGTATCAAGAGCCGTATGGACACCTGCTTCTTTGAACATCATGGCAAGCCTGGTTAAAGGGTAATACTGGAGTAATGGTTCTCCTCCTCCGAAGGTTACTCCTCCTTCGGAGTTTTTGTAAAAAGAGTTGTCCCTCATAACCTCATCAAATATTTCTTCCACACTCTTATATTCTCCTATAAGCTCCAGAGCACCTGATGGGCACGCTTCAACACAATCACCACATGCGGTACATTTTATTCTGTCTATGTACATCCCCTCGGGGGTGAGCTGAAGGGCATTTTCTTTACATGCTTTAATGCAATCCATGGTGGCAATACATCTTACTGAGTACCATACAAGCTGAGGATTCCTGTCAATACTCTCTGGATTGTGACACCATGGGCATTTAAGCGGGCATCCTTTAAAAAAGACGGTGGTCCTTATCCCCGGTCCATCTTCGGTACTGAAACGCTCGATATTAAAGATCATAGCGTAGTTTTCATCAGTATTATAGCTTATGCGATTCTCTTGCAATAATTTCATCCTGCATTTCCTTACCTAACATCACAAAGTAGGCATTGTAGCCTGTGATCCTTACAAGAAGGTTTTGGTAATCTTCTGGATGCTTCTGCGCCTCTCTCAGTGTATCAGCATCAATTATGTTGATCTGCAGAGCAGTGCCACCTTTTTCGTTATAAGTTCTCAGGAAATTTGCCATTTTTTCTACATGCTCTTCGTCTCTTAGCATCGCAGGACTGAAATTCATGGTGTGGGAATCCCCATTTGGTGCTGTTTCAAGTCCTAATTTACCCACAGAAAGTGCTTCCGCCGTGGGTCCTTTTTTTGCCATTCCGTCAATAGGTCCAATTGCATTGGCAAGAAATGTTCCCCTCCTTCTACCATCAGGGGTGGCTGATACAGCAGGTGCGTATGCTATCCAGTAATTCCATGAGAGGTAACCTCCTCTAAATCTCCTTCCTGTTGTTGGACTTTTTTTGGTAAATACATATTTTGTCCAGAGTTGCGAAACAAATCGTGCCATAGCATCAGCTTCATCATTATCATTGCCATATTTAGGTGCTTTATTTATCAGTATCTGTCTGATCTTTTCACCTTCTCTGCCCTCAAAATTATTCTGGATATGGTAGAGTAACTCGTCCATTGAAATCTTTTTCTCTTCAAACACAAGTTTTTTAGCTGCTGTGAGGGAGTCAGCTGTGTTGGCAAGGCCGATCCCCTCCACGGTGATAAAGTTGTACACTGGGCCTCCTGCTGTAACATCCTTTCTTTTTTCAATACAACCATCAACAATTGCAGAGAGATAGGGAATGGGTTCAAATTTTGCCCTTATGGCATCAGCCTCCATGGCAAGTTCAAGAAGTTTATCAATGATATATTTAAGCTGTTTTACGAAAGCTTGTTTGAACTCCTCAAATGTTTTGAATTTTCTGGGGTCACCTGTTTTCAATCCTATTCTTTTGCCTGTTCTGATATCCCTGCCGTTAAAAAGAGTCAATTCTATGGCCTTTAAAAGATTAATATTCACATCAACTGTTCCTGATCTATCCTTGCCCTGAAAAGTATTTTCAAGACAGCCTACTGGAGCGTAATCCCATACTTCTTCTTCTGGCATCCCCTGCCAGAGAAGTCCTTTAATTGCCTGTTCATCAAAATTAATGAGGAAAGGTGAGCCCTGTGTTTTGGTTACCATGGAAGTGATCCTTTTGAGAACGGGTTCCGGGGTATTTTTATGCACTCTTATATTTGGTTTTGGCTCCAGTAAATTCATATCTTCAATCACATCAAAAATCAACCATGTTAACTCATTGGTCATATCTTCACCATTGGGACCCTTCCCGCTTAGAGTCATCAACTGGCCAAAACCGGAATTAATTCCCTGATTCTGCCCAACTCTTCCTTGATAATCATACACATAGTTGTGCTTGATCCAGTATGCCATGAGAAGCTCTCTGGCAAATTCCTTTGTTATCCTGCCCTCTTCAATATCCTTTTTGTAGTAGGGATACATGTATTGATCAAATCTCCCATGGGATAAACCTGCACCCGGGTAAGATTCAGCTGCCATCACCAGCATATGGGTAATCCAGATGGACTGGAGCGCCTCCCAGAAGGTTTCAGCTGGTTCCCATGGTACTTTTGCCGTGATCCTTGCGATCTCCTCTAACTCTTCCTTTCTCTGAGGGTCTTTTTCTTCCTGAGCCAGTTTTCTTGCCTCCCAGCTGTAACGCTCAGATAGCATCTTTGCACTTTCTAAAGATAGAATCATGGACTGGAGAAACTCTATCTTTTCTTTATCTGTTTCTTTCTCAATCTCACTTTCAATATACTCCACGATCCCTTTCATACCCATCTTTAAAACTTTTGGATAATTGGGAATGATGTGTCCAGGGATTGCACCGGTATTTCCAATTCCCACATCATTTAAAAATTCAAGTTTCTTATACCAGCGGAATTCTCTTTTATACCACTCTTTTTGCTCATCAGGTCTAAGAACCTTGGAGAGGGCTGTATTGAAATATGATCCTACAATCAGCTCCTGCTCAAGGATTTTTACCGGCAGATATTTTTCTAAAACAATTTTAAAGAATAATCCTCTTCTATATGCAATGGTATGTTTCCAGAAATCATCAGGCACTTTAACTTCTTCAGCCAAAGCTCTCAATGCATCAAACATCCCTTTCATGAATGGAAAAAGTTCGGGGACTACCCCCCAGTTGTGAGGTGACCATACCGGATCACCGGGCATTCCCGTGGTGTATGCCCTCACCTCATTTCTAAAATAATCTCTGTCGTAGAATGAAAAATACTCATCTCTCAGTTTCTTAATTCTGGGGGGTAGTTTTTCTGAGGGTTTCCAGATTCTTACTGTTGCTGATTCTTTACTCATAGCTCCCTCCCTTCTGGAGTTTTTTAAGGAGATGTTCCTCTCCATGGATTAAAAGTTCCTCCATTATTTTCCTTGCAAGTTTCCCATTTTTTTCTTTTATTGCGTCAATTAGCCTTACATGTCTTTCATATACGAATGGGATCACTTCTACTTCACTGAAGAAAATTCCTGAAAAAGTGAGATAGGTATTTTTTATAGAGTTTATAACAAGCTGAAGAACTACATTTTTTGAAGCAGTAATAATCTGCTGATGTAGTTCATAATCCAGCTGAGAAAAAATTGGTGAATTGCTGAAATTTCTCTCTTCCTGATAAAGGATTTCATTCAGTAAAACCAGTTCTTTTTCGCTTCTCATTGTTGCTGCCTGCTCTGCGGCATCTGTCTCAAGAAGATATCTGAATCTCAGCAGATCTTTTAAAATTTTCAGAGTTACAAATTCTGGATGCTCAAAAATGTATCCCAATAGAAGGATATTCCCCTCTTTATCTATGGCTTTTATAAGAGAGCCGTTGCCCTGCTTAACCTCTACCAGGCCAAGCATTTCTAATTTTTTTATGGCTTCTCTTACACTGTTGCGGTGGACACCAAATTTTTCAGCCAGCATCCTTTCTGGTGGGAGTTTGTCACCCGATGAAAATTTTCCTGTTAGGATCTCTTCTACCAGGATATTGAGAATTTCATCGGAAATCCTCTGGGGCTTCAAGGGCTCAATTTTTCCCAGAAAATCCATTATCACCTCCACTGGTTCAATGGTCGTACCAATTTGAGGATAGCATATAGTAACCTAATTGTCAAGCTAACGCCGGTAAATGTAAGAAGGGATAAATATTTTCTACCATGGTGAGCAGTATATTTAGTTTTGAAAGGGAGAAATTTGGTTAAAATTTGTCAATTTTCTAAAACTTATGTATAAAATTTGAGGATAGATTTATTTTATTAAAAGAAAAGTTTTATTTTCAGTGGGTTGCATTTGTGGCACTTAAGTTGTATTTAACAAATAGTGGAATTTAGAGTAAAAAAACAAGGGGGGAAAATGAATTACATAGCATTAATTATAATTGCTTCAGCCTTCTGGGTTTATTACGATGCAACAAAGAACAAGATAGGGAAAATTCCAGGGGAGAAGAGCTTTACAAATATGTCTGCGGGGGGATGGGCAGTAGTAACCTGGCTGCTGTGGATCATTGGATTTCCTCTCTATCTAATAAAGAGAAAAGAACTAATCGAAAAAGCCAAGGAGCATCCTGTTGATGTTCCTCAAACCCGAAGAGTCATTGTTCTGGGATTTTTCGGGCTGTTTTTTGTTGGGATTCTTGCAAGTGGAATAAAAGAAACAACAAGCGATGTTGCTCTTGTGAAAGGTGGCATTCTGGATTTTGATAAGTCAATCACTGTTGGAGAGGCCTTTGATAATTACAAGTATTTTAAGAATGTTAAGTGGGAAGCTTTTACTTCGGAGAATGGGAGGAGGGTTGTACAGGTAACTGGGGAGTTGGATATAGACAGGCTTCCTAC
>JALTID010000141.1 GCA_027004335.1 bacterium | reverse complement strand
ATTCACACACAGGGGTGGACTTCTCCAGGGCAATGTCGGCAGCTACGCTGGACACTACGGGAGATATGTGAGAAAAAAATTTATCTCCCTTCTGGAAGAAGGCAAATATCACTTTCTTGCCACTGACACACATTCCCCCCAGCAACTAAAAGAAGTAATCACCACTATACCAAAGCTTAAAAAAAACTTTGGGGAGAAGAAAATAAAATACCTTCTTAAAGATAACCCTGCTAAAATAGTAGAGGTATAAGATGAAGTATTTCAGCACTCGTGGAGAAGAAGAAAAATACACTTTCAGAGAAGTTATCTTAAAAGGAATCTCTTCTGATGGGGGATTATTTGTTCCTGAAAAAATTCCTCCCCTCACACCTGAAGAAATAAATTCTCTTCTATCTATGAACTATCACGAGCTTGTATTCTATATTTTCAAAAAATTTGAAATAGATTTTGCCGATGACGAAATAAAAGAACTAATAGAAAAAGCCTTTGAAAAGTTCGACACTCCAGAAGTAGCTCCTCTAATACACCTGAGAAATGGATTATTTTTAATTGAACTATTTCATGGACCAACATCTGCATTCAAAGATATGGCCTTACAGGTAATGCCCCTCTTTTTTGAAGCTTCATTGAGAAAATTAAACGAAGAAAGAAAAAGCAAAAATTTGCCAGGGGTTAGGTATCTTATTTTAGTTGCCACTTCAGGAGATACCGGCACTGCGGCACTGGAAGGGTTTAAGAACAGAGAAAAAATTGACATAACAGTACTCTACCCCGAAGGAGGCGTAAGTGATCTTCAAGAGCTTCAAATGATTACTCAGGATGGAAAGAATCAGCATGTTTACGGCATTAAAGGTGATTTTGACGACGCTCAGAATGCAGTTAAATATATTTTTACCGATGAAAAATTTATAAAAAAACTTGATTCTCTGCAGATAAAGATGTCTTCAGCCAATTCAATAAACTGGGGAAGATTGCTACCACAGATTGTATATTACATTTACTCCTATCTAACTCTTCTAAAAAAAGGTGAAATTAGAGCAGGGGAGGAGATAAACATTACCGTACCCACTGGAAATTTTGGAAATATTCTTGCAGCATACTATGCAAGAGAGATGGGAATACCCATAAAGAAACTCATATGTGCATCAAACCAGAATAACATCCTCTACGACTTTATAACCACAGGAAAATATGACCTGAGATCACGAACTCTCGTCAAAACCCCCTCTCCTTCCATGGATATTCTTATTTCAAGTAATCTTGAAAGGCTTCTCTATCATCTTACTGAGAATACACAAAAAATAAGAAAGTGGATGGAGCAGATCAAGCATGAAGGCTTTTTCCATGTGGATGAAGAAACTCAGGATAAGATAAGTTCTCTATTTTCCGCCGGATGGGTTAACAATGACACAACCCTCTTAAATATTAAAAAAATTTATACTGAAACAGGTTACCTCATGGACCCCCACACCTCTGTGGGAGAACTGGTAGCAGAAAGTTATATAGGGAAGCAAAAGGACAATAGAAAAATGGTTGTTGCTTCCACTGCTCACTGGGCAAAATTTGGAGTAGATGTCTTTAAAGCTCTTCACGGATACCCTTACAACGCGTCAGATATCCCGGAGATAAAAGGGTTATCAGGGGTAGAGATTGTCAGATTAATTAGCAGAGAAACCGGGAAAAATATCCCTCAAAATATAAATACCCTTGACAGAAGGAGGATGATTCATACTAAAATAGTGGAAAAGAATCCTGAAAAAATAGAAAAGGAGATTCTTAAAATCATGGGATAAGAAAACTTAAGAAGTTGCTCTTTCTACTGATACTCATTACTTTCATCTTTTCCTGCTCCAGCCATGATATCCCATCCTACTGGATAAGGACCACAGATGGATGCAAATTACCAGTATTCACCTATCCTGGAAGCAGCACTCTGCCCGCCATAATATATCTCCATGGACTTGGTGCAAATCATAACAACTTTGACGCTGTACCCTCTAAATCCTTCGCGAGAATCCTCTCAAAAAAGGGGTTCAAAGGTTTCGCTATAGACTTTCGGGGGCATGGTGCATCACACTGTAACTCTCCCAGGATTATAACAATAGGGAGGTTATGGAGATATGATTTAAAAGCCCTTATCAAAAGCGTGAAAAAAAGAGGTGTCAAAAAATATTTTATTATGGGTCACAGCCTGGGTGGAATCACCGATTTAGCTTATGGTTCCCATGTATTTGACACTCACCTTATTGGGATAATAGCTATTGCAGCTCCTGTAACATTCTCTGCATGGCAGAGGAAAATTTATATCCCCCTGATTAACCTACTGGATAAATTTAAATTTGTTACTCCCTATGCATGGTCGTTTCCGGGGAATTACATAGTAAAACCTTTCTCTCCTTACTTTCTCAAAAAAATCTCACTGTTGAAGTTACTTGGAAATGTAAATGACATATCCCCCTCTGATGTATCCATAATGATAACAAGAGCGGTAAGCCCAACCACCCCTATTAAAATGGTAGATCAGCTTAAAGATGCTATTGAAAAAGGACCCCTAATAGATGAATATAACATCAATTATCTTACATCCCTTAAGGATCTTAAATATCCAGTACTTTTAATAGCCGGGGATGTTGATAAAATGGCGCCGGCAGAGGGGATCAGGCTGAGTTACAAATATATCTCTTCCAGAGATAAGTTTTTAGTGGTCATGGGAAAACCCGAGGGATTCAAACATGACTATGGTCACATAGACCTTGTAGTGGGAGTTGACGCAACAGAGGAAACTCTCCCAGTAATTGAAAAATGGCTTAAAAAGCACTTATTTAATAGAGGCGGCGACCGGAGTCGAACCGGTGAATAGCGGTTTTGCAGACCGCCCCCTTAGGCCTCTTGGGTACGCCGCCAGAAAAAAATGGAGCGGGAGACGGGACTCGAACCCGCGACATCAACCTTGGCAAGGTTGCGCTCTACCTACTGAGCTACTCCCGCCTGCGTTAATAATTTTACAAAATTACTCCATGCTGTCAAACCAATATGCAAGATCAGGTAAGATAAGAAAAATCATTTAATGATAGCCGAATTTCTTATCACAATCAAAATCTCTTATTGTAAAAAAGGATAAGCTTTGCTAAATAGTAAAATTATGTTCCCTACAATCAGGGCAGACATATAGTATCTCGTCGGGTAAGCCAGTCTTTGCCCTGATCATTTCAATTTCTTCTTCAGTAGCAAAGTATTTCCCACAAACCCTGCATGCCACAAGCCTGGACTTTTTATGCCATTTTGGAAGTTCTCTTGTCCCGTCGTGTTCAAAAATATCTATGATATTTACTGGACATATTTCCGCACATGCACCACATGCAAGACATTGCTCATTTTCTACATCAAAAGGTGGCACTACTTCTCGCTCCATGCCCCTTCCCCTGAAACCAATAGCATGAGCCCCAACCACTTCGTCACATACTCTAACACAAAGTCCGCAAAGTATGCAGTCATCAAAGTTTCTTACTTTAAATCTTACCTCTTTAACCCCTACTTTTTCAGCAAGCTTTTTTAATTCAGGTGTTTCGCCTGTTCTTGCAATTAAAAGTTCCAGAATCACCTTCCTGTCTCTCTGGATCCGCTCCGTATTTGTATTTACCTCAATTCCTTCCTCCACGGGATAATCACAGGAAGTTACGAGCTTGGTTCTGCCATTTTTAGCAACTTCAACCAGACACATCCTGCATGCGCTATAGGGTTTAACTGCATCATTGTTACATAGAGTAGGAATAAAAATTCCTGCTCTTTGTGCAGCTTTTAAGACAGTCTCGCCTTCTTTCGCAGAAATTTTTTTCCCATCAATGGTTATCTTAACCATCACTTTATCCTCACTGCATCAAATGTACACACTTCCATGCAGATTCCACACCTTATGCACTTATCTGGATCTATTTTGTGAACTTCTCCTTTTTCCCCTTCAATTGCACCCACTGGACATCTTACCTTACATGCAAGACAACCAGTGCATTTTTCTGGAATGATCTCATATTCTATCAATGCAGCACAGACACCGGCAGGGCAATGTTTATCTCTTACATGAGCTACATATTCATCCCTAAAATATTTAAGAGTAGAAAGAACTGGATTGGGAGCAGTCTGACCCAGTCCACATAAACTCGCATCTTTAACAACATATGAAAGTTCCTCAAGGAGGTCAAGATCATCCATTGTTGCCTCCCCCTGAGTAATCCTGGTGAGAATATCTAACATCTGCCTGAGCCCTTCCCTGCACGGGGTACATTTTCCACAGGATTCTTTGGAAAGAAAATCAATATAATAGCGAGCTACATCCACCATACATGTATGCTCATCCATGATAATCATACCACCTGAGCCCATCATTGAACCAGCCTTCGTTAATGTATCAAAATCAATAGGCATGTCCAGAAGAGATTCAGGGAGAACCCCCCCCGATGGTCCACCTGTTTGTACCGCCTTAAACTTTTTCTCGCTGGCGATACCACCACCGATATCGAAGATTACCTCCCTCAGAGTTGTTCCTATGGGAACTTCTACAAGCCCGGAGTTCTTTACAGCACCAACAAGGGAAAATATCTTGGTTCCTTTGCTTTTCTCGGTCCCTATATTTCCATACCAGTCAGCTCCTTTATTTATAATAATTGGAACATTTGCCCATGTCTCCACATTATTTAAAACTGTAGGCTTACTGTAAAGTCCAGCCTGCGTAGCATGGATATATTTGGTGTGAGGTTCAGCAGGCTTCCCCTCAATTGAAGCCATCAGAGCCGTTGATTCTCCAGCAACAAAAGCTCCTCCTCCCCTTGCTATTTCTATATCAAAAGAAAAACCCGTTCCCAGAATATTATCCCCCAGCAATCCTGCTTCCCGTGCATCTTCTATTGCCTTTGTAGCGCTTTCCAGAGCTTTTGGATATTCTCTTCTTACATAAATATATCCGTGGCTTGCACCTACTGCATAGGCACCGATAATCATCCCTTCAACTACGCTATGCGGATCCCCCTCTAACAAAGACCTATCCATATAAGCACCAGGATCACCTTCATCAGCGTTACATATAACATACTTTATGTCTGAATCCCTCTTAGCCGCATCTTCCCACTTGATTCCGGTTGGAAAACCTGCGCCTCCTCTCCCTCTCAACTTTGACTTTTTTACCTCTTCCACTATTTGGGGTGGTTCCATTTCCGTAAGAGCTTTGAGAAGCGCCTGGTATCCCCCTATTGAAATATATTCTTCAATGCTTAAAGGATCAATTATTCCATGATTTGCCAGCAGAAGACGCTTCTGATGCTTATAAAACGGGATATCATCCAGATAAGGAATTGGTTCATTTGTTTCAGGATCCTTATATAGAAGCCTCTCAATAATCTCACCGTTTAAAAGAGTCTTATGTACAATATATTTCGCGTCTCCAGGCCTAACTTTTCTATAAAATATTTTTTCAGGGTAAATTACAACAACTGGATTCTCACTATCAAAACCTAATGAGCCTGTTCCCCTGAGTATTTTTTTGACTCCCTCCCCCTCAGGGTTCAGTCCCGCTTTTGCAATTTCCTCTTTGAGAGCAGAAAAAACCGCTCCAGAACCAGTGGCCAGACATCCTGTATCTACACAAACAGAGATAAACTTTCCTTGCTTCTCTCTCTCCTTCCGCAAATTTTCATATAAATTCAGGAGATCTTCTTTTTTACGAATACTTCTCAATTATTCCCATCCTTTTAAGTACCCTGTCCATCCTATCTGGAGTCATATGTCCATAGTATTTCCCATTTATGATCACTATAGGGCCAAGCGCACATGCGCCTACACAACCTACTGTTTCAAGAGTATATTTCAAATCACCACTTGTCTCATTAGGTTTAACGCCAAGACGTTCGGAAAGCAGATCCAGGGTTCTGAAAGAACCTCTCACATGACAGGCAGTTCCTGTGCATACTGTTATTATAGTTTCACCTCTCGGTTCAAGATGAAAGGCTTTATAAAATGTTGCAATATGATAAATCCTGTTTATCGGGATCTCTGTCTGATGAGAAACTTCTTCAATGACCTCTTTCGGTAAATACCTATAGATTTCCTGAAGGTCCTGGAGAATTTCTATCATCCTCGCAGGATCACCGTGATACCGACTTAAAATTTCAGAAACTGCTTTTGCAGGTTCAACTGGAAGCTGAGGCATTTTCATTCTTCCTGAGTAAATCTTTCCATTTTTTTCAATCTATCATACTCCTCCTGAACACGATTACGGATTACTTCAATATCTTCCTTCGTTAAGTGCCTGAAGCGCTTCTGAACTTTAAGAAAATCCTCAATGGGTCTAAGCCCATTGGGTAGGTCCAGTGTCAACTTATATTTTCCGTGATCTATTTCATAAAGTGGGAACATTCCTGTCTCCGCTGCAAGCCTTCCTATTCTTATGGTAAGCTCAGGAGGAGTTCCCCACCCCGTCGGACAAACTGAAAACATGTGAATAAAAGAAGGTCCATCAGCATCAAGGGCTTTTCTTACTTTTTTCATAAGATCAAGAGGATAGCTCGGACATGCAGTTGCCACATAGGGAATCCTGTGAGCAGCAGTTATTTCCACTAAATTCTTTTTCCAGTATCCCTGCCCAATGCTCATCTTCCCTGCTGGAGTGGTGGTAGTTGATGCACCATAGGGAGTTGCAGAAGAACCCTGAACCCCTGTATTCATATATGCTTCATTATCGTAACAAACATAGAGAAATTTATGACCTCTTATCAATGCACCTGATAATGCCTGAATTCCTATATCCGCTGTACCACCATCACCACCAAACACAATGATATTTATTTCTTTATCTTCCGGTATTTTCCCCTTTTTTCTCAAAATCTTAATCGCAGATTCAACACCACTGGCAACTGCGGCAGCATTTTCAAAAGCAACATGGATCCATGGTACAGCCCATGATGTGTAAGGGTAGGGAGAACTTATTATTTCCATGCACCCTGTAGCATTAACCACGATAGTATTTGGACCTGCTTCCTTCATAATTAATCTTAATCCCAGAGCGGCACCACAACCCTGACACGCTCTGTGACCTCTAACAAAGTATTCTTCTCTTGTCACAGTTTGATAGGCAAAGATATTAAGGAAGCCTTCTCTGGGTCTTGTAGTCTTTATCATTCTCTTAACCCCACAATTGTTACTGCTTCAGGTTCCTTACCTGTTTTAAGGTAATTGTACCCATATTCAAACATCTTTTCATAATCCTGAATCATTATATCCCTTCCTCCAAGCCCGGCTGTCACCCCGATCACTCCAGGTTTTTTCTCCAATGGATACAAAGCACTTCTAATTTCTCCTAAAAGCGGGCCAGGCTGTCCACCAAAAGATATAGCTCTATCAAGCACCACAACGACTTTCGCATTGGCAACTGCTTTTCTCAGGTCCTCAAATGGGAAGGGACGCCAGAGTCTAACCTCAGCAGACCCAACCTTTTTACCTTCTTTTCTCAACCTATCAACCGCTATCTCAGTTGTTTCATAAACTGATCCCTGAGAAAGTAATATCACATCTGCATCTTCAGCCATATAGGATTCTACAGGTTTGTATTTCCTTCCAAACTCTTTCTCAAAATCTGCAAACACTTCTTTTATTACGCTGATAGAACTCCTTATGGCAAAGTCTTGCTGTTTCTTTGCTTCAGTGTAAATATCTGGAACCCCTACCGGGCCAAATGTAACTGGATGTTCAGGGTCAGCCTTATAAGGAGGATTAAAAGGTGGGAGATAACCTTTAATTTCCTCATCATCAAAAACACAAACTGGCTCAATCATATGAGTTAGAATAAATCCATCAAATGAAATCATGACGGGGAGCAACACCCTATGATCTTCAGCTATTTTATATGCCATGAGAGTTAAATCATACGCCTCCTGCCCATTATTGGCAAAAATAGAAATCCAGCCTGCATCTCTTACATTCATAATATCTGAATGATCGTTCCATATGGAAATAGGTCCGGAAAGACTTCTGTTAGCAAGTGCCATAACCACTGGAGTTCTCAGACTGGAAGCAAGGTAGACTATTTCGTCCATTAGAGCCAGACCTTGAGACGATGTAGCAGTAAATGCCCTTGCTCCCGCTAAAGATGCACCAACTGCTGCACTCATGGCGGTATGTTCTGATTCAACTGTAATAAAATCAGCTTCAAGGTCACCATCAGCTACCATCTTAGCAAGCCTTTCAACTATATGAGTCTGGGGGGTAATTGGATAAGCAGAAATCACCTCTACTTCTGCCTGCCTGGCAGCTTCTGCTATCGCAAGACTTACCTCAATTCCTGTTCTATGTGCCATTACTCAGCCTCTTCCTCCACCATTTGAATACACATGGCAGGACATTCAACTGCACAAATTCCACAACCCTTACAGTAATCATAATTGGGAAGAAAGTATCCCTCTTCATTTTCCTCATAAGCTGCTTCGGGACAGAAAATATAGCAGGTCGCACATCTTATACACTTGGTGGTGTCAACAACTGGCTTTAAGGTCTTCCAATCCCCTGTTTTGTACTCAAGACTTGTTGCAGGTTCAACTATACTTGCAGCGAGGGGAAGTTCCTGCCATTTGGGCTTTTCCGATAGTTTCATTGTATTACCCTGCTTTCATTAATTGCTCTGTCAAAGGCTCTAACCTCTTTCTCAGCTATATGGGGAAATCTCTCTCTTATCCTCTTCTCAATCATCTCAGGCCTCACCAAGGGTTCAGCTTTGAGAAGCGCACCCAGCATAATAATATTTGTTATGGGGACTCCAAGTTCCTGCATAGCAATAACTGTAGCTTTTACCGTACATACTCTGTTGACCCCAATCTCTTCCTTCCAGAATTCAGGAGGTTTCTTTGTATTGATCACAACAAGGCCATTTTTCTTAAGACCTTCTGCAACATTATGACTTTCTATCAATGTAGGGTCAAGAACAACCACAATATCTGGCTGATAGATACCTGTTCTCAATTTGATCTGTTCTTTATCAATGCGGGTAAAAGCTAAAACAGGCGCGCCTCTTCGCTCGGACCCAAAGGAGGGAAAAGCTGTGGCATATTCACCTTCCTCTATTGCTGCCTGAGCAAGTATCTCAGCAGATGTAACAGCACCTTGACCGCCTCTTCCGTGAAACCTGATCTCTATCATAGCTCTGGAACCTGTTCCATTACAAAAAGCTCATCCCCATCTAAGAGGTTTTATAATCTTTTAAAACAACAATTACTATTAAATTTATTATAACACTTTTTTTGAAAAATAGCGAAGAAAAAATGGAATTGACTCATGCTTGTTTCAGTCCAGATTCATACGAACTACTTTCTAATTTTTATAAGGTTTCAGTATGTATAGTTACATTTCCGTTTTTTAAACAGGTTCCCCTTTGCCCTTTTTAAATTTTTAGTTTATAATTTACCACAAACTGAAAAAGGAGTGTGCTATGGAACTACCTGAAAAAGGATTGAGCAGGGAAGAAATCTTACGCAAATTAGATGAAGTTGGTTCTCTTGACTATGACTGGTCTTCAGGAAAGATCTTTGGTTATGTTTTTGATCCCGGTAAGGAAATTATCAGGGTAGGTGAAGAG
>JALTID010000140.1 GCA_027004335.1 bacterium | reverse complement strand
GAGGGGAGAGTGATTCCTGGCAGTCACCCTGAACCTGCTAAAAGGGTCTACTATTCTCTAATTCAATCTATTATGGTTAAGTTCTGATGTATTATATAGCGTTCAGTGGTGGTGTTGATAGTACAGCAGTACTTTTAATTTTTATTGAGATGGGTGTTCAGGTAGAGGTAGTAACTATGGACTGGATTCCTGAGGATTATCCTTCTTTTCCTTATGCACAGAAGATCGTTTCTGATGCTTGCAGGATTGCTGAGAAGTTAGGGGTGCGTTGCACGGTAGTTGAGGTGAGAAAGGAATTTGAAAAAAAGATCATAGACTATTTTGTTAAGACCTATCTTTCTGGAAAAACTCCCAATCCCTGTACTCTCTGTAACAGATTTATAAAGTTCGGGGCTTTCCTTGATAGGATTAATTTGAAAAACGGTGATAAAATTGCCACGGGACATTATGCGGGTATAGGAGAATACAGAGGTTCTCCTGTGATAAGAAGGGGGAGGGAACCAAGAATTGAACAATCATATTTTCTTGCTCTTGTGACTCCATCGGTACTGGAGAGAATTGTTTTTCCCCTGCATGATAAGTTGAGAAAAGATGTGGAAGATTATGTAAAAAAGAAGGGTTTTAGAATAAAAAAGAAGAGTCAGGAAATATGTTTTGTGGATAAAAAATTCTGGGGACTTATTGAGAATAAGATTAAGAGAAGGAAAAATGGTTGGATACTTGGTCCAGGAGGAGAGAAGTTAAGAAAAATAGATGACTATTACAGATATACCGTGGGTCAAAGAAAGGGGCTAAGAGTGGCTTATGGAAAACCTCTTTATGTTGCTGAGATCGATGCTGCTACTGGAAATGTTTTTGTTACAACGAAAGATAGACTTGGCTGGAAGAAAATGAGAGTTTCTGCATGTAACTGGTTTGTTAAACCTGAAGAGGGAAAAGATTATCTTATTCAGATAAGGTATCGTGCCCCTCCATTTAAAGGGAAGGTAATATATAAAGATAATAATTGCATGATTGTTTTTGATGAACCCCGTGTAATCGTTCCGGGTCAGATTGCTGCTGTTTATGATAAAGATGTACTCCTCGGTGGAGGGATAATTGAGGAGAGATGGTGAAGAAGATAGCATTTCATACCCTTGGTTGTAAGGTGAACTATTATGATGAGACATGGATAAGAGGACATCTGCCAGAGGATTTTATTGAGGTTAGTTTTAAGGAAGATGCGGATTTTTATATAGTTAATTCCTGTGCTGTTACAAAAAAGGCTCAGCAGGAGAGCAGGAGATACGCCCATCAGGCAAAGAAGAGAAACCCGTTTGCCGTTGTGATCTATACTGGATGTGGAGCGGAAATTGGAGATGATGACTTAATTGATAAGGGCTGGGCAGATTATGTGGTAGGTACTTCTAAAAAAGAGAATATTTTAAAAATATTGAGAGGAGAGGTTCCACCGGGAATTTATAGGGATGAACTTAGAAGCCTCAAAGAGCTTAAATGCTTCGGTGACACTATTTTCACTACCACCAGAGCTTTTTTGAAAATCCAAGAAGGATGTGACCTGATGTGTACCTACTGTGTTGTCCCATATACAAGGGGAAAAAGCAGAAGCGTTCCCATCGGTAGAGTTATTGAAGAGATGGAAAAGATATTTTCCGCGGGATATAAAGAGGTTGTTATTGTTGGTATACATCTTGGACTTTATGGGAAAGAGAGAGGTGAATCCTTTGAAAAATTGCTCTGGGAAATTTCAAGGAGAAAGAGATTTCTGAGAGTTCGCCTCACCTCTCTTGACCCTAATGAGGTCTCAGAGCGATTCCTGAAAATTATTTTAGATTCTCCCAACATTGTTCCTCACTTTCACCTGTCCTTTCAGACTGGATGTGATATTCTGCTTAAGAAAATGGGAAGAAGATACAGAGTCAGGGATATTGTGAGAGTTGTTGATAAAATTTACAGGTTTTTCCAGAATCCATCCATCGGTGTGGATGTGATTGTTGGCTTCCCTGGGGAGACGGAGAAAATGTTTGAGAGAACTAGGCAACTTCTTCTTGATCTGGGGGTAAGTTATATTCATCCTTTTACTTACTCTGATAGACCTTATGCCCCATCTTCAACATTTTCAGACAAAGTACCATCTGAAATTAAACATGAAAGAATGAAAGAAATGAAGAGAATTGATAGAATGTTAAGAGAGAAATGGGCTATGGCAAATGAGGGAAAGGTTCTGAGTGTTCTTGTTGAAGAAAAAAAAGATAATGGCTGGTTTGGTTATGCAGAAAATTACCTCCCTGTTCTGACAGGTGGTAAGCTTACCCCGAATATGATTTATAAAGTAAAAGTAATTGCTTCAAAGGGAAGATTTGGTTATGGAAAACTTATTGAGACTGGAGAAAATCCTGGGATATCAATTTAAAGATAAGAATTTGCTATTAGAAGCTCTTACTCATCCTTCATATGCGGGAGATGGGCATGATGTTCCTCATTATGAAAGGCTTGAATTCCTTGGAGATGCTGTGGCGGAACTTGTTGTTTCTGAATATCTTTTTAAGAAATTTCCTCAGTTGCCTGAAGGGGAGCTTACAAAGATGAGATCCATGCTTGTGAATAGAGAAACCATGGCTGATGATGCTCTAAAGATTGGACTGAGTGAATTTATTATTCTTGGGGTAGGTGAGATGAGACAGGGTGGAAAAAACAGGAGATCGATTCTCTCCAACACCATTGAAGCGATTATCGGAGCTGTTTTTATTGATGGTGGGTATGATGCTGCAAGAAAGATTGCTGAAAAACTGATAATAGGAGGTATGGAGAGTAAACTTTTTAGATCGGAAAATTCTAAAAATTATAAGAGCCTTCTGCAGGAACTTGTACAGAAAAAATTTTCAACTCTGCCCATTTATAATGTCATCTCTGAAGAGGGACCTCCCCATGACAGGGTATATGAGGTTGAAGTTGTGGTAAAGAAGTCTCCTGCCGGAAGGGGAAGAGGGAAAAGTATAAAAGAGGCAGAACTGGAAGCGGCAAAAGATGCTCTTAAAAAATTAGAGGCAGAAGATGAAAATATTTTCTAAAGATTTTCCTGAAAAATATAAAAATTTCAGCTCCGGTTATATAATTATTGTGGGTAAACCCAATGCTGGAAAGTCTACACTTTTAAATTCTCTTTTAGGAGAAAAAATCTCCATCGTTACCCACAAACCCCAGACTACAAGAAACAGGATACTGGGAGTCAAGACTCTTCCCAATGCTCAATTCATTTTCTGGGATACCCCGGGATACCACAGTGGTAAAAAAGTATTAAGCAGAGTTATGCTGGAGCAGATAAATAGGACTCTGGGAGAAATTGATATTGTCCTGATGTTATCCGATGTTACAAGGCCTTTTGGTAAAGATGAGGAGGAGCTGGTTAATATACTGAAAAATACAGATAAGCCTATAATTCTGGGAATGAATAAAGTTGATCTTATAAGGAAAGATAAACTTTTACTTCTCATAGACCAATATAAGGATATCCTTCCCTTTAAGGAGATAATCCCTATCTCCGCATTAAAGGGAACAAATTTTTCAGATCTTGAAAAGACGCTAAAGAAATTTCTTCCACGGGAGCCTCCCCTTTTCCCTGAAGATTATTTAACTGATCTCCCTGAGCGATTTTTAGCCTCTGAACTTGTTAGAGAGAAAATTTTTCTCCTGACTTATAAAGAAATACCCTATTCCACTGCTGTTGTTGTGGAGGAGTTTAAAGAGGATAGTGAGAAAAATTTAATTTATATCAGAGCTACAATTCATGTGGAGAAAGATTCTCAAAGGAAGATTATCATTGGAAAAAGGGGGAGTATGATCAAGAGAATCGGGAAATATGCCAGAGTGGAGATGGAAGCTCTTTTAGGTGTAAAAATTTATCTTGAACTGTGGGTAAAAGTTACTCCCAACTGGACTGATAAGAAAAGAATTATCAAAGAATTTGGGTATGACATTTGAATGCGAAAAAAATAGCAAAAATTGAGAAGAAATACAATGAGAGGGGGGAGAAAAAAATAAAGCGAAGAAGGGACAAGATTGGTAGAATAGAGAGGGAATTAGAAGAATGGTTGAGGATAGAGAATATAAGGTGGTGGAAGCAGAGAAAATCCCTCTAATAGTTCTGGTAGGTAGGCCCAATGTGGGTAAATCATCACTTTTTAATATGATTTCAGGAAATTCAAGAGCACTAATAGATGATACTCCTGGTGTAACGAGAGATCCCCTTTTTCACAGAGTCAACTGGTATGGAAAGATATTTGATCTTGTTGATATGGGTGGATTGGGAGGAAGTGACATTTTGCAGGAAAAAATTGAATCTGAGGGCCTGAAATGGATAAGGGAAGCAGATCTGGTACTCTTGGTCGTGGATTTTAAGGATGGACTTTTACCCCTTGATAAAGAGTTGATTGATAAGATGAGGAAAGAGAATAAAAGATTCTACCTCCTTGTAAATAAAGCTGATCCCCCTCTTAATAAGGTGAAATTAAGTGAGTTTTATGAGAGTGGTGTAGATGTTGAAGATATTTTCCCCGTCTCAGTAAAACATAAAGCGGGTATTGAGGAACTTATGGAGCATTTGAATAGTCAACTCTCATTGCCCGATTTAAAGGAGGATAAAGAGGATGAACCGGTGAAGCTCACAATTACTGGAAGACCAAATGTAGGGAAATCTTCTCTTTTGAATAAAATCATCAGGGAGGAAAGAGTCTTAGTAAGTGAAATCCCAGGAACCACTAGAGATACCATTGATATTTTTTTTAGATGGAAAAAAAAGGATTTTATTCTCATTGACACTCCAGGAATAAGAAGAAAGTCAAGAATTGATAGTAGGGTTGAAAGAAAATCTTCTTTGAAAGGTATTGAGATTCTTGAGAAAGCTGATATCTCCCTTTTAGTGATGGATTCCAGAGAGGGTATAACCACTCAAGATCTCAGGCTCCTGAGTCTTACCCAGAAAAGGGGAAGAGCTGTTGTAATAGTCTTTAATAAGATGGATCTTGTTAAAGGTGATCCTGAAAAGTTTAAGAAAAAGGTGATTGGATATATAAATTTCAGATATTCTTTTCTTCAACACACCCCCATAGTTTTTGTTTCTGCTAAAACTGGCTATGGTTTGGCTTCACTTTATGAAGCCATTATTAAAACCTGCAATATGTACACCATGAGAATAACTACGGGACAATTAAATAGATTTTTCAGGGAGATCATTGAGTTTCATTCCCATCCTCTTGGAAAAGGTTTTAGACCTGTTAAGTTTTATTATATTACACAGGTTGAAACCAAGCCTCCCACATTTCTTCTTGTTACAAATAAGCCAGAGGAAGTAAGTGAAAATTACCTAAGATATGTTAAAAACAAACTAAAAGAAAAATTTCAGCTTACAGGTGTTCCTGTAAGGATAATCCTCAAGAAGAGGAGTTAGTTATTTTATCACTCCACCCTCAAAGGAGAGAGAATAACTCCTGGATGAGTGAATTCCACCTTTGTCATAGAGAGTTACACTCCCGGTGCCATCTTTTAAAAGCATATACTTTAAATTTCCCTCTTCATCGGGAGCAATATCTTCGCTTTTGTAGGAATCCCACCAGTAATCAACATCCCACATGACCCCGAGCTGAGCTGAGATATTTATATCAAAGACTCCATCTTCTCCTTTAATTTGTCCTGAAATTTTCAAGTTATCCCAGTTTTTAAAATATGTTAGAATTCCTGTAAACTTATCATAATTAAGCATGATCTGGCCGTTACTGAGATAGCCTGTAAGGGTATCTGAAGTTGAGTCATTATTGATTATTTTTTCTTCAAAAGAGATTGCTTCTGTGGTTCTTGCACTGAAGTATATATGTTTCACTGGTGATTTTTCTGTAAAATAGAAATTTAGAGTGATACTCCCCTGTCTCAAAGAGTATCTTACTTCATTTTTTTCAGGAAAAATGTTATAAAAGTTTAAATTTGAATCCTGTGTAATCTCAAGAGAGTAGTTGTTATCTACTACAATTTGCAGGTTGTTATCTTCGCAAATTTTTTTTATCTTGCCATCATCTGGATATACTACATACCCTGATGCAAAAGTAACCGAAGAAGGATATATCTGTGAAGAAGCAGTTATTTTTGAAAAATAGTAGATTTCCTCTTTGTTCTCCACTGGTGAAAGGGGTGGAAAGATGTCATTGATTTTTAAAAGCCCATCTTCGCCAGTAATAAGCAAAATAGCTCTGTTTGCTCCGTTTTTTAATTTCTGGTTTTCATTAATTTCAATTACAGAGTCATCTGTAACCTGATTGGGATAAGATGATTTTATAAGAATGTTGATCTTTCTCTCTTTTATATAAGAATTTCCAGGGTATGAAATATGATAAAATAAATGGCACAGGGGACTGGTAGTACATTCACTGTAATCGTAAAGTATTGTCTCGCCTCCTCTACCTGTAGTCTCTCCTGTAATGGTAGTAAATGGGAAGGGAAAGAGCCCTGTCATAGGGATAACAGGATTGAGATTTTGGTTAAAATTGTCTCCGTTTAAAAAGAGATCTGAAATGTAAAGTAATTGAAGTCCTTCTGTGAGCCTAACAGAGAATTTTAATTTCTTAATTGGATTTTCTTTTGCAGAAAAACTTAATCCTTGACAGGCGAAAAGTATAATAAGAAGAGGGAGCATAAATAAATTTGACCATTTTTCCTTACGATTGGCCATGTTTTCTTTTCCAGTCAATAATCATCTGGAGATTCTTCTTGCTCCTCTCATCTAATTCAACGAAGAGAATTTTCCATCCTAACGGGGGTTTTCTGGAAATACTCTGGACCTTACCTGTTCCTCTGAGTATGGACTTCCTGTCCTGCAAGGTGAAATTAAAATGTATAATTGAACCTTCCTCAATTTCTCTTGCTGTGGGGATAAACATTCCATCTTCATAGACATAATTCCCCATATCAAGCATGAATTCCTTACTTGAGTGAAAAATTTTTTTTATCTGCTGGCCTAGATCAATTTTCCCAATCTTACCCATTTTTCTTTTAATGTCCTATGTTAATGATTATAGCACAAGATTTGTAGAGGGTAAAGAAAGAAAAAATGTAATTGTTAGTCTCTTCCTTTAAAATCCAGTAATTTCCCATAACCGGTGAGATCACTGTCCTCAATGATCCTGCCATAGGCGAAATACCTGTAGAGAATTTTTTTCAACTCGCAGATATTGCCTTTTTCCCATGTCCTCTCCATTAGCTTATCCAGGGTTTCGGGATCGATAACGGTATAGTAGTATTGATATTCACCATCATCAAGTCCATTCAGGTTGGGCAGATTTATGGAGTTTTTTTCACCATATTTCAATGTCAGGAGATTTATAAGCTTCATTAGATCAGCTCCTTCCCACTCACTGAGAGAGGGTAGCCTCACAATATTTGTGGTTACTGTTTGATAGAATTCTGGTAGAAGTTTTCCCTTCTTCTGAAGTTCTTCCGGATAATAATTTGAGGCCACGAGAAGTTTAATATTTCCACTTATTGAGACTTTTTCCCCATTGTTTTTAATATATTTCTTTTCTTGCAGGAGATTCAGAAGCTTTTTCTGGATGTATTGCGGGAGATTTTCAACTCTGCTTATGAAAAGGGTTCCTCCTTCAGAGAATGATTCTAAAAGTCCTTTTTTATCTCCATCTCCAAATAATATTCTGTCTACTCCTCCTTCTGAATTGAAGGCTTCAATGTGGATAAAATCCTCATTAAACTCCTCAAGAGAGCCCTTTATCCTGGTTGCTGCATGGATAAATTTTGCTGTTTCCTCAATTCCTGTGCATGGTTCACCAAAGAGGAAAACGGGGAAATGATTTTCAGTTGATTTGAGGATGTTTGCTTTTGTATTTACAAGTTCTTCCCCAAATTCAGAAATTATGGGTGATTCAAAAAATAAGGGGATCTCATATGCTGCGTTTTTATTTAATTCCTTATCAAAATAAAGCAAAAACCTTCTGTTGAAGAGATCCTCTGCGAGGAAATAATTTTCCGCCATAAGGGATATTGCCATAAGAACAATATAGAGGCTCATGAAGTCCGATGAGAGCTGATGATCAAATTTAAGGTAATCACCAAGTCCGGGAAACTCTCTATTCCACTCATCTGGTGCCAGAATCCTTACTCTGGAGCTTTCTGGAAGCAAGGTGTGATCCACGCCCCTTTCTATTTTTTCCGGAAGGATAAAGTAGATGTATAGGTTTTTCTGCTGGAGGCTGGTGAGCATTTCATCTATCATTTCTACAAAGTGGTTTTTGTAGGTTTCACTGGCATAAAGCATACCTTCAGGGGGATAAGCTCCGATTATCACTACGAGCATTCCTGTCATAAGAAATTGATCTCCATGAATGTCTCTCCCGCTGGAGCCCTTTGCCATGGCGTAGAGTCTCTCCAGTAGAGGGGTTGAGTCAGCAAGAATCTTTAAAATTTCGCCTGAATAATCGTGATCCTGAAGATAATAATCAAATGCCAGAGCTCCCGCTACATTTGCAGGGTTGGGGTCAAAATGAATCGCGATGCTGGGAATATTTTTTAAATCCATTGCATTCCCTTTCTCTAATTATAATGAAATTTTATGAGAGAGGGAAGGGGAATTTGATCCGCTTTCTTTTTACCTCTCGCCTATCTCCCACCATCTGATAAATTTTACAGGTGTATTTCCAACCCTAATGGTCTTACTGAGGGAAAGATTTACAACATAGGCAACTGGTGGAGAGTATTTTGTAATAAAGCTTCTCAGGGATCGGGTAATAGCTGGTTTTTCAAGGGAAACATATTTAACTTCGTAAGGTACTATTTCTCTTCCATAATTAACTACAAAATCAACCTCTGCACCATTCTGAGTCCGCCAATAATGGATTGAGGCAGCTGAGTAAAAAGTTTTTTCTTTTAAAATCTGCCAGACAAGATTCTCAAATAGCGGAGAAAAATCTGTTACATTACCAAACAGATTTATAGCAAAATTTCGTAGTCCTTCATCGTAAAAATAATACTTTGGATTTTTTGTTAATTCCTTTACCGGATTGTTAAAATAGGGAGTTACTCTTTCAACGATAAAGGTTTTTTCAGCATAATAGAGGAAATTTTTCAAAGTCTGGAATGAGATCCCAAGATGTTGTGTAAAGTTTGTATAGTTAACAATCTGGCCTAAATTTGAAGCAAGAAGTCTTATCATTTCCACGAAAGCATCATTTCTTTTAACTCCTAAAAGAGAGGTAATGTCCCGTTCAATATAGCTGCTGAATATTTCTGAAATAATCATATATTTTTGCTGCAAACTTTTTTCTTTAACAACTGCCGGATAACCAGCAAAATTAAGATACTCCTTAAGAAGGAGGTGAGCCTTTTCTTCCTCCACAGTTAAAAATTTTTCAAGATTACCTATATACCTGTAGGAAGTTTTATAATGCAGAAATTCACGGAAATTAAGAGGAGTTACAAGAAATATTCTTTTTCTCCCAACAAGGGATTCCTTTATCTTTTCCTTTAATTCAATGCTTCCCGAACCAGAAACTACAAATTTGTAATTCAATCCCATATCGTATAAGCCTTTTAAAAATAAGCCAGCATTCTCCTTCCTTTGGATTTCATCAATAAAAACAACTCCATTTTCACCAATCTC
>JALTID010000139.1 GCA_027004335.1 bacterium | reverse complement strand
GTATAATCTGGGGGGTATTTATGAGTTACAGGAAAGATATCAAAACGCTATGCTTGCATATTTAAAAATCCTTTCCCTTCAGCCAAACTCAGCTCTTGCCAGATTAATTAGGTTAAAGATTCAGAAGTCAAAGGATAAAATCAACCAAACTTCAACTTCGGGTGTCTCGCAGCCCTGACCTCGTCAAGACGACCAACTATTGTATTCTGTGGTGCGTTGTGGAGTTCCTCCGGGTTTTCCCTGGCTATTTTTGCGATTTCTATCATTGCATCGATAAAATTATCTAATTCCTCTTTACTTTCCGTTTCTGTAGGTTCTATCATAAGTGCATCTTTAACAACCAGAGGAAAATAGACTGTAGGGGGATGGAATCCTCTGTCTATGAGAGCCTTGGCGATATCCATGGTGGTTATACCATTTTCTAATTGGAATTTATCTGTGAACACAACTTCGTGCATGTTTGGTGTTTCAAAAGGTAGATGGTAATATTTTCTCAGTCTTTCTCTTATGTAACATGCATTTAACACTGCAATTTCAGAAACTTCCTTTAGTCCATCTCCACCTAACACTAAAATGTAGGCCAGTGCTTTGAGTATCACCGAAGTGTGACCATAGAATGCCTTAACTTTTCCAATTGATTTAGGAATTTCATAACTTAGATAATATTTACCATCTTTTTCATCCACCACAGGTACTGGAAGATATTGCTTCAAATCTTCCCTTACTGCCACAGGTCCTGCTCCAGGACCACCACCTCCATGTGGTGTTGAGAAAGTTTTATGAAGGTTGAAATGAAGAATATCTATTCCAATATCTCCCGGTTTTGCGTAACCCATTAGAGCGTTCATGTTCGCACCATCACCATAAACAAGAGCGTTATTTTCATGAAGCAATTCTGCAATCTTGTGTAGTTCTTCTTCGTAAATACCCAGTGTATTTGGATTTGTGATCATAATTCCTGCAATGTTGTCATTCATCAATTTTTTTACATCTTCAAGATGTAGATAACCCTCTTTGCCAACTTTTACAGGAATCACTTTAAATCCAGCCATTCTGCAGGAAGCAGGATTGGTTCCATGGGCTGTATCAGGAATTAGGACTGTGTCTTTGCCGGTATTATGATCAGCATGGAATGCCTTCATTATCATCATTCCAGTTAGCTCACCGTGTGCTCCTGCGGCAGGCTGAAGGGTAACCGCAGAAAGTCCTGAAATTTCAATTAAGGCATTTTGTAGAAGGTACATTGCTTCAAGTATTCCCTGAACTTTTTCTTCTGGTAAATAGGGGTGAAGCATTGAAAAATTCTCATTTTTAACAACTTGCTCGTTTACTTTAGGATTATATTTCATGGTGCATGATCCCAGCGGATAAAATCCAAGATCCACAGCAAAATTAAGGTGGGAAAGTCTTATAAAATGCCTTACAACTTCACTCTCAGAAAGAGAAGGAAGATTTCCCAGATCCTTTCTTCTGTCTTCAGGAAGTGGAAAATCTGGTAATGGATCTTCAAGTGTAACTCCTCTTTTTCCTTCCCTGGAAAGCTCAAAAAGAAGTTTTTCTCTGTATGCTATATGTTGGTTTGCTTTTGCCATTTATCTCTCCATAACCTCTTTTAGTGCATCAATGGCATTTAATGTATTAATTTCCGTAAAGGAAAAAAGATACAGATCCTTCCATCGGGAGAAAAATTTTTCCAGAGGGATTCCCGGCATAAAATTTTCCCTTATAGCTCTTTTAACTTTTTCTTCTGGTATCTTTAAAACGAATTCATTGAAAAATTCTCCTGTAAAGACAGGGGAAATTCCTTCAATTTCTATAAGATTTTTGAAGGCGTAGTGGGCAAGTTTATAGTTGATCTCAGAAATTCTTCTGAATCCTTCTTTTCCTACAAGTGCAAGGTATACTGTGGCAGCAAGGGCATTGAGCCCCTGATTTGAACATATATTGGAAGTTGCCTTTTCTCGTCTTATATGCTGCTCTCTGGTGGCGAGAGTAAGTACATATCCTCTGTTCCCATTGTTGTCCACAGTTTCACCTACAAGCCTTCCCGGCATCTGTCTTACAAATTCCATTTTTGTGGTAAAAAGTCCCAGACCGGGACCTCCAAAGTAGGGTTGAATGCCAAAACTCTGTCCCTCACCAACTGCAATATCAGTACCAAATTCCCCCGGAGATTCAAAAATTCCAAGGGCAAATGGTTCCTGAGTAACCGTTATTAACTTAACCTCTTTTTCATCTGCCATCGCTCTTATTTCTTCAACATCTTCAATTATGCCAAAAAAATTTGGGTATCCTATCACCCATGCGAAAGCTTCTTTGCTTGCCTTTAAAAGTTCTTTCTCAATTTTACCGCTTTTTTCGTTGTAGGGGAGAGGTGCAATTTCAATCTCTGAAGATCCAAGGTAAGTTTTAACAACTTGAATATATTCAGGATGTATATTAGAAGCAACAAAAACCAACTTCCTATCTCTTTTTTTATCGAGACGTTTTGCCATCAATACTGCTTCTGCCAGTGAGGATGCACCATCATACATTGAGGCATTCGCTACTTCCATTCCAAAGATGTCAGCTATCATAGTCTGAAACTCAAAAATTGCCTGTAGGGTACCCTGACTTACCTCTGGCTGATAGGGGGTATATGCAGTGTAGAACTCTGTTCTGCTAAGTATTTCTTCCTCAGCTGCAGGTATGAAGTGAAGATATGCACCTCCCCCTGCGAAAATTCGCTCAGGAGGCGGAGAGGTATTTTTTTCTGCAAGATTTTTGAAGAATCTTATAAGAGCCTGTTGATCTTTGATGGCATCAATATTTATATTTGCTTTTTCCTGTACATTTTGGGGAATTTGTGCAAACAGTTTTTTGATATTTTTTAAACCAGATTCCTCAAGTAGACTTTTGATTTCCTCCGGTGAATGAGGAATGAACATTACTCTTCCTCTTCCTCTACTTCCACTGGCTCTGAGGCTTCTTCCTGAATCAGATTGAGGTATTCTTCCTGTGTTAGCAGGTCCTCAAATTCTGAGGCTTCTTCCACTTCAATTTTTATCAACCAGCCTTCTTCATAGGGATCATCTGCTAATTCTTCTGGTGCTTCCTGAATTGATTCATTTACCTGTATGATTTCCCCTGTAACCGGAGAAATAAGGTCTGAAACAGCTTTTACAGATTCTATTGTGCCAAAGGGTTCTTTTGCTTCAATTTCAGTTTCCACTTCAGGGAGTTCAATATAAACTATGTCTCCTAATTCTTTTACTGCGTATT
>JALTID010000138.1 GCA_027004335.1 bacterium | reverse complement strand
ATTTTTACACAGATTGTTGATTTACTTGTAGAACATTCAACACAGGGTAGGCCTGCTGCAGTAAGAAAAGGATTGCGGGGGTTGATTTCAAGATATATTGAAAGAAATGTTATGACATCACTTACTTACGAAGGAGAAATGATTGTTAAGGGACTTGCAAAGGGAATAGGAGTATCTGTAAGAGAGGTTCAGAGAGCTCTTGCTTTTGCCGATGTATTCCCTCATTTACTTTATATTAGTGGAGTTTTTAATAGGAGTATTTTCCCCGAGGTTCTTGTAGGGTGTTCCTCGTTTTTGGGGTGGGGCAATTTTACCAGAGGTGGGAACTTGATTCATGCAAGGAATTTTGATTTTTTTGGAGGTGATGTGTGGGACGAAAATCATGCTCTAATTGTATTTAAACCAAAAGGTTACAACTCCACTATCACTGTTACTTCAGATTCTGCTCTTATCCCGGGTGTCACGACCCTTACTGAGAATGGTACTATCTTTGACCTTCATCTAAACTATACAAAGGACATTGCAAGAAAGGGTACAAATATAGTATCACTCGCAGCTACACTTGCTTTAAAAGCGAAGAACCTTGAGGATGTAGAAAAAATAATTTCAACAACTTCTCGCTTTAGTGGATGGGGTTTGCTTGTATCCAATCCTGCCTTCGGCGGGGCAATTTTTGAAATGATAGCGAAAAAATATAACAGGAGCAACCTCAGAAAAAATTCTTATCTTTACTACAATAATACTTACCATTCTCCAGAGTTCAGGAAAAATGAGAGGGTTCCTGCATATATCTGGACTCTTTTCAATGTTGGTAGAGATGTACGAATGAAGGAACTTCTGAAAAAAAATTTTGGTGAAATCACCCCTGCGAAATCTGTTGAAATTCTTGGTGATCATTTCGATCCATGGGCAAAAATAGAAAGGGGAACTGGCTCTGTACTCTCTTGCGTGTATAATTCATCTTCTGCTATTTTCGATGTCGAAAATGATACTCTTTATGTGGCAGTGGGTAAATCACCTTTAAATAATAATCCGTACTTCCCCGTTAGTATAACTGACCTCTGGTATGGAAGACTTACAATTAAAGGTTCATCGATACCACCCAACAGGTTTGCAAGATCAAAAAAGGTAAGGGCCCTGAGACACTACATAAGCGCATATAACGCATGGTGGTATAAAATGGATATTTGTAAAGCCATTGAAGAGCTTGATTCTGCTATAGAGATTGATTCAAAGGAGCCGCAGTATTTTCTTCTCAGAGGTTGGATGAGGTTAAAAGCTGAGTATGTAAGTGAAGCAAGAGAAGATTTTGAACGGGCTCTCTCACTACAGGATACTGATTACAGGCATGAAGTTGCAGAGTTATGGATTGGAAGGGTAAATGATCTTCAGGGTAAAAGGAGTGGGGCTTTGAGTATTTATAAAAAGTTATCCTCTTCTCGATTTCCCGACGTAAAAAAATGGGCCACTCGCTTCCTTAATAAACCTTATAACATGAATTTTGTTAAAAGGATGGATGCTGATTTTGTATTAGGGGAGTTTTTTGATTTGTAGGACTATCACAGGCCTTGATTTTTATAAGAATAAGTGATATTTTTATCCTGCGATTAAAGTAGAGGAGGTGTTTTAAATGGATAAAGAAACCATAAAAAAGTTATTTTATGTTCCGGAAGACAGGCCCTGGTTTAAAAAAGAAGCAGGCTGGCCCGATGAAGTGCCCAAAAATTATGAATTTCCACTAGTGACTCTTGGTGAATTTGCTAAGGAAGCAGTGGAGAAATGGCCCGGTGAAGATCTCATCTGGTTCCTGGATGAAAAAATGACCTATAGAGATTTCTGGAATTATGTGGAGAGACTTGCAACTTCGCTTCATCAGCTTGGTTATAAAAAAGGTGATGTATTGGCTTTGTTGCTTCCTAATAGTTTTCAGTATGTTATCTCTTATTATGCTGCTCAACTTTTAGGGGTTATTGTAACCGGGATGAATCCTACTTACAAGCCCATGGAAATACTTCATCAGTTAAGACTAACCGGTGCAAAGGGAATAATTATTTTAGATAGCCTATTTGAAACTACCCTTAAGCCTGTTCTTGGTAAACACAAACTTGATCATATTATTGTTACAAATGTTGCTGATTTTCTTCCCGGATTAAAAAGATTCCTCGGAAAGTTATTGAAGAAGATACCCACTGGTAAGGTAGATATTTCACACCTGGGATTTATGGATCTTCTTAAAACTTCTCCCAATGTACCTTCCGTAGAGATTGATCCATATGAGGATCCTGCTGTTTATCTAATGACGGGTGGGACCACAGGGGTTCCTAAGGCTGCAGTTCTTACACATTTTAATCTTGTATCTAATGCTATCCAGAGTCGGTTGTGGATGTTTAAAGCAAGACCTGGAATGTGTCCTATTGGAGTGATCCCACTTTTCCATTCTTTTGCTATGACCACTGTTATGAATATTTCCTTTGCCTTTGGTGGTTGTATGATGCTCTTTCCCAGACCCCCTTCTACGGAAGAGTTTATTCAAAAAGTTCTTGAAGTGGTTCCCGATGAAAGTGGGATTTATCTTGGGCCTGAGGTTCTTTTCCAGAGACTGGCAGATTACCCTGGAATTGAAAAAACAGGAATTAATAAAAAACTTCTTATGGCAGTTTCAGGTGCAGGACCCCTTCACAGGCAGGTTCAGGAAAAATTTGAGGAAATAGTTAAAGCTAAACTTGTGGAAGGTTATGGTCTTACTGAAGCTTCCCCTGTTGTAAGTGCAGGTCCTTTTTATGGAATAAGGACAACGGGTACTATAGGCCTTCCCTTTCCTGGTACAGACTGGTGGATCTGTGATGAGGAGGGAAATAAACTTAATCCTGGTGAAGTTGGGGAGCTCTGGGTGGCTGGGCCTCAGGTTATGAAAGAGTATCTTAAAAACCCAGAGGAAACTGCAGAGACCGTTAAGAATATAGAAGGCAAGAACTGGTTGTTAACCGGCGATCTTGGTATTATTGATGAATTAGGTAGGGTGAAGATTACGGGGAGAAAAAAACAATTAATCAAACACAAAGGATACAGTGTATTCCCCGCTGATGTTGAAACATTAATAGCTGATCATCCCGCTGTACATGAAGTGGCTGTAGCAGGTCTTCCTGATCTTGAGGGAAAAGTGGGTGAAGTAATTAAAGCCTGGATTGTTCTTGAAGACGAATATAAGGGGCAGATAGCCGAGAATGAATTGATTGAATGGTGCAGGCAGAATATGGCTCACTACAAGGT
>JALTID010000137.1 GCA_027004335.1 bacterium | reverse complement strand
TAATTACCTGGTGTTATATCATACCATGTTGTTCCTCCATCGGGGGAAACCTGATAATCAACACCCCCTTTGTTTAAAGTCTGGGACACATCAAGTTTAACCCCTTTAAGAGCATACTGATTAGGATTCACATTAAAAGACAGGATTTCTCCAGAAGTTAAATAGTCACCTAAATTGTACGGTACCTCAAATGTTCTGAAACCGGTAGATGCATCTATAACAAAAAGTGCGTTATTTTTAATGAGATTCTCCCCTGGTTCGAAAGCATTGTTATGAGCCATTTGAGGAGTCACTAAGTCCTTTTTGAGAGGATTAAGTGGATCACTTATATCATAGAACCAGACTCCGTTATTTCCATTGGAAACTGTCATCATTACACCTGATATACTGACACCATTAACAGCTCTGTTATCTAGCGGTAAAACTTTTTTCTTCACCACCGCCGGAGATACAGGATCCGAAAAACTTACAATAGAGAGATTTCCCCCCTGTGAACTGTTGTAACCAGCATAAACATAGTCCCCATACACCGCAAGGTCGCTCCCGGAACAATTGGTACAGGCAAGGATCTTTCCTTTCTTAACAGGGTTCTGTTTATCAGTTATATCAATCAGCTGTATATGACCATCAGCGGTGAAAAGGTAGAGGGAATTCCCATTAACCTCAAGATCAGTAACAGCAGCATTGGTCACTCCTTCCATTGTAGAAACAAGTGATGGAGAGGAAGGGGTGGAAATATCATAAATGAACAAAGTAGGATTATTATTTTTATAACCCCCTGCATAGAGGTAACTATCCTCTATCTTTACCACAGGAGGGGAATAGAAGATCTGTGAAAGAGCAGAAAAATTTGCTATTTGCCGGGGAGAGGTTGGATCAGAAATATCAAGTATTAATGCGCCGAGAGGATAAGTCACAGCTGCAATCTGAAGATTTTCAGAAGCTTCTACATCAAGGTATGGACCTGTATTGGTATTCCCCGGGTTAATTCCAAAGGTTGTTATCTTTTTTACCTGAGAAGGAACTGAAACATCATAAACTACCATTCCACCGAATCTCTCGGCAACAAGTAGATAACCTCTGTAATATCCAAAACCAAGATCCACATCGCTACTATTTACATTCTGCAAAAAAGTAGCATGATAGGTATCAAGTCTTACTGTACCTGGATCAGAAGTATTTATGACCACACCAGTGGAATCTGTTACATCAATATAATCTGTAGATGTAAACTCTTCAGAGTATGTCTCGGGCGGTCTAACATAACCTAAATGATATACCTCCTTTTTTGTTTCAGTGTAGACCCCGTTTCTAACTCCGAAGAAATAGAGATCGTGATCACCGAGTCCACTAATTATGATAGGATGCTTGTACAGATAGCTTCTTTGCTCCAGAGGTTGCTCATCAAGAGCCCAATAAATTTTAGTATCATCAGGGTATGCATCTAATTCCACTGTAATGGAGGTCTCCGAATAGTACCTTCCCTTTGGATTTGCATACAGCACAGGCACATCATTAATCACATAATACTCAGCATGATATGGAGGGTTTGCATCTGGAGGGAATTCTCTATTACCTACTCCATCAATGGCAAAGAATTTTATTACTGATGAAGAATTTAATTTTATATCTGAAACCTTGACCTTACCAATTCTGGTACTACCACCATTTGCATAAAGATCCTCAGATTTATCAGAAGGATCTTCTCCATCAGTCGTATAGTATATTGTTCCTACATCATTGGTTATCCTGAGAGTAACAGAAACCGAATGGGTGTAATCACCGCCGGGCGGAGAAGCTTCGGAATGGGGAGGGGTTGTATCAATAATATATCTTGCAGAATGAATATCCTCTCTTCCACCAAGATTATCCTCAGCAAAATACTTCAAAAGAAGAGTAGAGGGAATATTCACCTCTACTGGAGCATCCCCCTCAGAGGTATCTTCACTACCGGGAACAGGATCCATTCCATCTGTAGTATAATAAATTATGGCAGGAATATTAGTAGAAATAGTTACTTTTAGGGGATGATTATACGCTCCAGGTGGAGGATACACACTGCTTGTGGGAGGAGGTTTGATATGGTAAGAAACACAATTTGTTGCCGTTTGATTTCCCTCCATATCAACCGCATAATAACATAACCATGTATCCTGTATAATTGGAATATCGTAGATTGGGGCTTTTCCACCAAAAGTGGTGGCTCTCCCTGGTACAGGAATTGATCCATCAAGAGTGAGGTAGATATATGCATCTCTACTGGTAGAAAGAGTCACCTCAAGGTGATAATTGCTGGGATATGTGCCCGGTGCAGGATAGGCCATTACAGCAAGTTTTCCCCGACCAGAAGTTTTCTTCTGGCTACTATGACACGAGGAAAAAAGTAACACACTGAAAAAAAGAAGTGCAACAAGCAGGGTATTAGCCAAGAAAAGCAGATCTTCTTTTTTTAATGCCTTCCGAAAGTAGTTCATGAATTACTTCCTTTACCCTATTTGTTAATTTACTGATAATCATTTCCTCGTCAAGAGATTTCCATAAATCTCTTTCTTGGCTGAAATTTAGAGGTTTTCCGATAGTTATATACCACTTTGAGGGAAGAGGCATAAGACCAAGAATTCCAAGCCATGGAAAAGTTATGGTAATAGGGAAAAAATCCATTCCCAGTTCTGCAGCAAGATATTCCGAAGAGAAGATGATCGGATGCGCTTCTTCAGAACCAACAATCCCTATAGGTACGATTGGCAGACCTGTTTCCAGATGAAGGCGGATGACCCCTCCTCTTGCGAACCTCTGTAATTTATATCTCTCCCGGTAAGGCTTTCCAAGACCTTTGAGACCTTCGGGAAAAACTGCTACAACTTCTCCCTTCATCAATAGCCGGTGAGCATTTTCAAAATTAGCCCTTATCCCCCCCACTCTGGAAATAAACGCTCCAAGAAATGGAAAATAAAAAAACAGATTCTCCACCAGCGGACGAACCTTTCTATATGGTGGATTATTTTTAAGTGCATAGGAGAGCATTGCAGCATCCCAGGGGATCATCCCTGCATGATTTGCCACTAAAATAACACCACCTTTTGATGGCATATGTTCTATACCTGAAACATTCACCCTGAACCAGTTTTTGTAGAAAAAAGAAAAAAAGGGATCAACTTTTTTCTCAAAAGTTGTACTGTAACCAAACTCATCAACATCCTCATAAGATGCAACAACAAAAAAATTTAAAAACCCTTTTAAAAAAAGCTTAGCTGGTAAGGAGCCGCTTAATATT
>JALTID010000136.1 GCA_027004335.1 bacterium | reverse complement strand
GGAATCGGTGGTGGTGAAAGGTGGATTTAAAGTTATTTCTGAGAGCAGAACAAATTCAGTTATAGTGCTCGGTACAGAGGGAGATATGAAGAAGGTGAAATCACTTATTAGAAAGTTTGACATAGAGGTAGGTTCGGCAAACAGCCAGGTTCATGTTATTTATTTAAAATATGCCGATGCTACAGAGCTTGCTTCTACGATAGCTCAACTTGCTTCAGGGTTAAAGCAGGCAAAAATAAAAGGTAAAGTTCCTGTGGCAAAGTTTCAGGGCGGGATAAGGATAAGTGCTGATAAGGCAACGAATTCACTTATTGTGATAGCTTCTCCTGCTGATTATGCTCTTGTAAAAAGTGTTGTGAATCAGCTTGATGTACCCAGAAGACAGGTTTTTGTTGAAGCGGCAATTCTTGAGATATCTCTTGATAAATTGAGAGATTTAGGCATTTCTCTACATGGCGGGAAATTGTTGCAGGAGGGTGAGGCTGTGGTGTTGGGTGGCGAAGCCCTTGGTGGAATAAATACTCTTGGTCTTACACCTACATCTCTTGGGGGTCTTGGAGGGTTATTTTTAGGCTTTTTGGGTAAAATGATAGATCTTGGTGGAGGTGTTCAGGTTCCAAGTGTAGCGGCTCTTTTGAGAGCCATTGAAACTTCTAATGCAGTAAATATTATTTCAACCCCACATTTACTTACAAGTGATAATGAAGAAGCAGAAATTGTAGTGGGTGAAAATGTTCCTTTTATTACCGGTCAGAATGTAACCTCTGGTGGTAATATCCTGACCAGTATTGAGAGGAAAGATGTAGGCGTAACTCTGAGAATTACTCCCCAGATTAATGAAAGTGACCATGTTAAGTTAAAAATTTATCAGGAAATTTCACAGGTAAATCCCCAACAACCTCAGGGAATAAATGTTAATCAGCAGGGAATTGTTACGAGAAAGAGATCAGCCAAAACCACAGTGGTAGTAAAAGATAGACAAACTGTGGTGATTGGAGGATTAATATCCTCTCAGGAGAGTTACAGTGAAACAAAGGTTCCAATTTTGGGGGATATTCCAATTTTTGGATGGTTGTTTAAATCAAGAAAAAAATCCACGACCAAAACCGATCTTCTCATCTTTATTACTCCCTATATTGTGAAAGATACAAGGGACTTGGTGTTTCTTAATAATCTTCACCGAAATACTCTATCTAATTTTAAAGAGGAAGTTGGGGCAGTGAATTTAGGTAAGATTCTAACAGTGGGAAGCCAGCTTGGCATTCCTCCAGTTAAAAGAGAGGAAATTAAAAAGGAAGTGATAATTACTCCATATGGAGCCAAGACAACTACAGGCACGAGTTACCCTTCCCCCGTGACAAATTACTCTGCACCGGTGACAAAGTAATTATGAAAAAGAAAATAGGAGAAATTTTATTAGAAAAAGGGAAAATAAGTAGTGAACAACTTAAAGAAGTGCTTTCTGCCCAGAGATCACGGCCAGATAAAAGAGTTGGTGAGATACTGATTCATCAAAAGTATATTACCGAGGCGGATCTAAAAGAAGCTCTTGCCCAACAGTTTGGAATGCCATTTCTTCCCCACATTGATGCGGGTAAGGTTCCTGAAGAAATTGTTTCTCAGATACCCATCAATTATGCAAGGAAAAACGAAGTTGTTCCTGTTGAAAAAAGGGGTGACATGGTTGTCATCGCCATTTCTGATCCGCTCAATATTTCTGTGGTGGATGATCTTCAGATGCTTCTGGGGAAAGTTGTTTTTCCTGTGGTGGCAACAAGCGGAGAAATCTCCAATGCTATTAATAATCTTTACAATCGAGCCACAAATGCCGCGGATGAGATGATAGAAGATCTGGAAGAAGATGGGGAACTCGGTGTAGTCACATCAGAATTAGAAGAAGGTGAACCGACTGATCTTCTGGATAGTGTAGATGAAGCTCCAATTATTCGCCTGGTAAATACCCTGTTATTTCAAGGGGTAAAGCAGAGAGTGAGTGATATCCATGTTGAACCCTTTGAAAGAGATGTTATGGTAAGGTACAGAATAGACGGAGTTCTTCATAATATTCTTCAGGTTCCGAGAAGATTTCATGCCAGTGTAGTTTCTCGTGTAAAGATTATGGCTGGTCTGAATATAGCTGAGAAGAGACTTCCACAGGATGGAAGAATCAGAACGAAGGTTGCGGGAAAGGATGTTGATATCAGAGTTTCCACAATTCCAACCATTTTTGGAGAAAGGGTGGTAATGAGAATCCTTGATAGAAGCAGTGTTCTTTTAGGATTAGAAGAAATTGGACTCAGTGGAGATAAGCTTGCAAGATTTAAGAAACTTTTAAGACGTTCTAATGGAATAATTCTTGTGACGGGACCTACTGGGAGTGGTAAGACAACTACCCTTTATGCTGCTTTAAATAAGATAAATTCTGAAGATAAGAATATAATGACGATAGAGGACCCTGTAGAATACCAGTTGAAAGGGGTTAATCAAATCCAGGTTAATCCCAAAATTAATCTTACTTTTGCAGCAGGTTTAAGGTCAATTCTTAGGCAGGACCCTGATGTTGTACTTGTAGGGGAGATCAGGGATCTTGAAACGGCTGAGATTGCCATTCAGGCATCTCTCACAGGCCATCTGGTTTTCAGCACCCTTCACACCAATGATGCTCCCAGTGCTGTTACAAGGTTAGTGGATATGGGGATAGAACCTTATTTGATCTCGTCTTCTCTTGTAGCTGTTCTGGCTCAAAGACTTGTTAGGACCACCTGTCCTCACTGCAAGATTGCATATGAGCCCACCGATGCTGAGCTATCCGAGTTGGGCCTTACCAGAAAAGCTCTGAAGGATGGAAAACTTTACAAGGGACAGGGGTGCGAATACTGCATGTATACTGGATATAAAGGAAGAACTGGGATTTTTGAGCTTTTTATCATTTCTGACAGAATAAGAAAGATGATTACCCAGAAGAGGGACGCTTCAGAAATAAGAAAAGTAGCTATTGAAGAGGGTATGACCACTTTGAAGGAGGATGGTGCCAGGAAGGTCGTTGAAGGGATAACCACTGTTGAAGAAGTCCTCAGGGTAACCCAGGAGGAAGTGGTTTAGTGGCGATTTATGAATACAGTGGGTATGATTCTTCAGGGAGAAAAAGCAAGGGTATAGTTGAAGCAGACAGTGAGAAAAGTGCACGCCAGAAGTTGAAGTCGCAGGGCTTCTTTGTTTCCTCTATTTCCCTTGTGGGCGAAGAGGAGAGGGGAGCAGGTAAAAAATGGTGGGAGTTTTCATTTTCTGATCTCTTTTCAAGAATTACTCTTCAGGATGTGGCGGTTATTACGAGGCAGCTTGCTACTCTTTTAAGAGCAGGAATTCCTCTGATTGAAGCTCTTGATGCTCTTCTTGAGCAATCAGAAAAGGTAAAATTAAAGAAGGTCTTTGCCCATGTAAAGGGTAAGGTGAATGAGGGTTCTTCACTTGCTGATGCTCTGGAACCTTTTAAAAAAACTTTTGGGCCGGTTTACATAAATATGGTAAGAGCTGGAGAAAGTAGTGGAACTCTTGAAATAGTACTTGAGCGACTCGCAGATTACTATGAAAGTCAGGTATCTCTCAGGAATAAACTCTATGCTTCTCTCACCTATCCTACAATACTTTTTTTTCTTATGGGTGGTGTGGTAATCTTTCTTTTTATTTTCGTTATACCACGAATTACTCTCATTTTTCAGGAGATGAGGCATGCTCTGCCTATATATACAAGGCTCCTCATTGGATTTGTAAATTTTCTCCGGGATACATGGTGGATCTTTCTTTTACTTTTTATTCTTGCTGCTTACCTTTTCAAGCGATTTATAGATACAGAGAAAGGGAGATACTGGTGGGATTCCTTTTTATTGAATCTTCCCCTTACTGGGAATATTTTAAGGATGATAGCAATCTCCCGTTTTGCGCGAACTCTTGGAACCCTGTTGGGTAGCGGTGTCAGTATTGTGGTATCTCTTGATATAGTAAAAAACATCGTTAATAACAGAGTACTTGAAAAGGCAATTGAAGATTCCAAATCTGCGGTGATTGAAGGAGCATCTTTGGCTTCTCCGTTATCTAATAGCGGAGTTTTTCCTCCTATTGTGATAAAGATGATTTCTGTTGGAGAAAAAACTGGGGAGCTTGAACCTATGCTGATCAGAGTTGCAGATGCCTATGAAGATCAGGTGGGATCTTTTCTCAATGCTGTTGTATCTATTGTTGAGCCTGTAATGATCATTTTGTTGGCTGGTCTTGTGTTTTTTATAATGATCTCAATCCTGCTTCCATTGTTCCAGATGAATCAGCTTATTAGATAAATTGGGTAATCCGGAACGAGAAGGAGAGAAATTGAGTCAAAATTAGTGGATAAGGAGGTAATTATGCAGAGGAAAGATAGAGGTTTTACATTGATTGAAATTATGGTGGTAGTAGTAATAATTGGATTACTTGCCACCCTTGTTACATTGAGTGTTTTACCAAGAGCTGAGCAGGCAAGAAGAACAAAAGCAGTTGCTGACATAAAAACAATTATGAATGCCCTTGAACTTTATAAATTGGATAATGGTGATTATCCCTCCCAAGAACAGGGGCTTAAAGCCCTGATAGAGAAACCGGCCACTGGAAAGATACCGAAGCACTGGAGAGAAGGTGGATATTTAAATTCCAATAAAGTTCCTGTTGATCCATGGGGTCACTCATATGTCTATGTTTATCCCGGACATCATGGTAAATATGATATTCTTTCCTATGGAAGAGATGGTGAACCGGGAGGTGAGGGAGAGGATGCTGATATAACCAGTTGGAATCTTGATGAACAGCAATAAGAGTGGCTTTACACTTGTAGAACTTAGTGTTGTTCTTCTTATTATAGGGCTAATTGCCACGATTCTGATTCCCAATATTGGCAGGATAGGTGGAGATGATATTAAGGAAAGTATAAGAAAGGTGGGAGGACTCGTCCAGTATCTATATGGTGAGGCTACGATTCAGAAAAAGAACTTCTACCTCAATTTTGATCTGGAAGATGGAAGCTACTACATTACCGTGGGGAGAGAGGACAAAGAAAAAGGGACTGTGGAGATGATTCCTTATAAAGATGATTTTGTAAAGAAAAAATACGCTCTCCCATCATCTGTAAAAATTGAGGATATTGATACTATTTCCAGGGGAAAAATTTCTGAAGGGAAAGTCACTGTAACTTTTTATCCTGAAGGATTTGTTGATCCCACCACAATTCATTTTAAGAATAAGAGTGACGATGAAATGACATTGATGCTTTTGCCTCTTACAGGAGATTTTAAGGTCTTTGATGGGTACAAGGAAATGACCTATGTTGAGCAGGAATAAGGGGTTTACCCTTCTTGAAGTTATTGTAGCTCTAATGATAATTGCTACTGTTATGGTCTCACTCATTTCTCTTACGATCCAGAATATTCAATTACATGAAGCTGCGAGAGAGAATACTATATCATACATGGTTGCGGAGGAATATATGGAGAATCTTGTAGCTCAGCAAACTATTGATGAAAATATGAAGATAGAGGATGAAGAGATTAAGGATAAGTATCCAAATATTGAAGTAGAAACCAAAGTAGAAGATATAGGCACGGAGGATGTGGCCTGGGCTGCATTTCTACCTGAAAATACAGAGGTGAAGATTCTTAAAGTAATTGTCCACTGGAAAGAAGAAACTGGTACCAGGGATTATTCGCTTGTAACATATATTGTGAGGAAAATGGAGTGAAAAGAGGTTTTACCCTGATTGAAGTGCTGCTTGCTCTTACCATCACTGCCCTTATCATAAGTTTCATCTACTCCTCCTTCTGGGTTACTGTAAAATCCTATAATACTTTAACAGAAAAGGAAGGACTTTACAGATCAGCGAGAGTGATAATGGATAAAATAGGAACACAGCTTCAATCTGCATATCTTGATTATATTCCTCCTGAGAAGCGTAAGGAGATTTTACCTGCAACTTTTTTCATAGGGATAGATGATACAATTAACGGATTACCCAGTGATAAAGTGATTTTTTCTTCCCTTTCAGGGGGGTACAGGGTTGTTTATGGGGAGGGGGTAAAACCGTGGGGAAGCAGTGTTGAGTTAAGCTATTTCGTTGATATTGATATGGATAACCCTGATCTCCTGGACCTTTTTTGCAGGCAGGATACCACCCTTGACAGAGATCCCCTTTCGGGGGGAATCACATATCCAATGATGTTTGAAGTAAAGGGCTTGAATTTCAGGTATTATGATAAATTCAGTCATCAGTGGTATGATAATTGGGATACGAGGGAGAATGGCAGTTATTATTTACCTCATCTTGTAGAAATATCTCTATATCTTCCTGAGCCGGGTGCTGAGGATTCTGAGCCTGTACTATTCAAAGAAGTTGTTGAAATTCCATATTCAATTGATAGCCTTTTTAAACCGGGGAAGAAATGAAAAAAGAATCTGGTGCCGCACTTCTTATTACAGTAATGCTTATTGCTGCTATGACATACCTTGTAACAGAATTAACTTATTCATCCAGGATTAATATCTCATCTACCCAGAATTTTGTGGGGAAGTTGAAAGCTTATTATTTAGCAAGAAGTGGAGTGGAGGCAGCAAAGCTGCTCCTTTCCTATGATTTGCAGAATGATGAAGAAAATCACAGAAGAATTGACTATGTTTCCCACTGGGAAGAAAATCCGATGAATCAGGAGGAGGTTTCAGAAGTGTGGTCTTTTTTTGCCACAGAAAGACCTCCTATTCCCCTCAGGGATTACGGGAGTGTTCAATTACGAATAGAGGATGAACAATCAAAGATAAATTTAAACGGAATTAATAGAGGCCAGGCTTCTGAAAGAGGGTTGCGTGACCCTGAAATTTACAGGTTTGTCTCTTTTTTAGAAAAACTTGGCATTGAACCTGATGTTGCTGAAGATATAGTTTTTCCTCTGATAGACTGGGTGGATTGCAACGATGATCCTCTACCTGATGGTGCGGAGAGTGCTTATTACCTCTCCCTAAATCCTCCCTATGAAGCGAGAAACAGCATGATGCCCCATTTTTCTGATCTTTTTATGATTAAAGATTGGACTCTTGATGTGATAAAAAAAATTTTACCATATATAACTGTGTATCCAAAGAAGAGGATAAAAAACTATTACATTAATGTCAACACTGCTTCCCCGGAGGTTCTTACTTACTTGAGTCCCCAAATTGATATGAGTCTTGCACAGGAAATTGTAAGTGCAAGAAAGGATAAGCCCTTTGAAAATATTGAGGATTTTAAACAAGTCCTCTCAGAAGCTGGATTGAGTCAAGAAGAAATAATGAATATTTTAACTTTTAGCAGTAAATACAACATTAGGGTCAGCCTTTATAGTGATACTTTCAGTGTGGTTTCAAAGGGTTTTGTTGAAGGGGGAGAGGCAGAGATTGATACGGTCCTTGAAAGAAAAAAAGGAGGAAACTTCAATATTCTCTACTGGAAGAGGTATTAATCTGACATTATTTTAACAAGTTCCAGTGCATTGTACGGGGCATACGCGTTGTGATCATTGTTGAAATAGATGAATACCTCTTTGAAATTAGTTTCTTTTATTATGCTGCTCCATTCCTTCAGTTCTTCTCCTGAATAATTGTAATCGTACCAACCTGTTTTACCATGAAACCTTATATACCCTGTATCAGAAGTTTTAATGATATCATCTGGTAATCGTGGAGCACTTATAGAACAAAAAATTATTCCCTTTTCAGAAAAGGCATTATAAACTTTCTCATTCCACCATCCTTTGTTTCTAAATTCAATTACATTCTTAAAACCAGGGTCTATCTGAGAAATTATTCTTTCAAGGTTCTCTTCGCTGTATTTGTAGCCAGGAGGAAGTTGAAAAAGAAGTGTGCCTAATTTTTCCTGAAGGGTTTCTCCTACTACTTCGTAGAATTCTTTTAAACGGTCCCCTGTATTTTTAAAACGATGAAGGTGGGTTATCTCCTTGTTTACTTTAACTGTAAATTTAAAATCCTCTGGAGTCTGTCTGTACCATTTTTTGAGATTTGTTTTTTTGGGGAAGCGATAAAAGGTGGAATTTATTTCAACTGTGTTAAATTTTTTCACATAAAAGTTTAACCACCCTGATGGTTTCAATTCCTCCGGGTAAAATTTCCCCTTCCATGCCCAGTAGAAGTACCCGGAGCAACCTATATATTTTTTCATAAATTTCCTCCTCTTCCGTAAATAATATAGTAACTTATTTCCTGAATGACAACTTATGGTATAATATAGGTTCAGGAAAGGAGGCAAAAATGTTTTTTTACCTTAGATATAAAAGTGGGTTGAGGTGGGTTGATAAAAGACTTGAAAAGGTACCTGAAACCAGGATCGCGCCCGATTTTTTAGGTGAAGTTAGAAAGTTGAAAATAACTTTTCTTATTGATTACTATCCTGTTGATAAAAGGTTTCAGGGAGAACCTGGTGTTTCTTACTATGTCAAAGCTGATAGGTATGGGGTATTGTTTGATACAGGTTTTAATGTGAAAAATAAAGAGCCTTCTCCTCTTGTTCAAAACGCGAAACTCTTGGGACTGAAATTTCCTGATGAAATTGATTCTATAGTAATTTCTCATATGCATCTGGACCATATTGGAGGTATGAAAAATCAGTTAAAGAGGACATTTTCTCTTTCAAAAAATGATCTTGATTTAAAGGGAATCACGGTATTCGTCCCTGTAAGGATGAGCCATCCTACAGCTGATGTAGTGATAAACAAGACCCCAACTATAATTGAAAGAGGTATTCTTGTTACAGAACCGCTTCCAGCCATGGATTATTTTACAGGGAAGATCCTTGAACAAGCTCTTGTGGTAAATCTTAAAGGTAAAGGGCTTGTGGTGATTGTTGGTTGCGGGCATCAGAAGGTACAGAATCTCCTGAATTATCTGGAAAAGTTAATTCCTTCCCCAGTATATGCAGTATTAGGTGGGGTTCATCTCCCGGCTACCCGGAGCAGACGTTGTGGGATTGGGCCTCCCATGCAGAGAATTTTAGGGACAGGGAAACCCCCATGGAATCCACCTAACAGGAAAGATGTGGAAGAGTTGATTTCTTTTTTGAAAGAGAAGAAAGTTGTGAAAGTTGGAATTTCCGCTCACGACTCCTGTGATTACACCATTGGCAAGTTTAAAGATGAATGGAAAGATAACTACATTGAGATCAAAGCAGGCGGAGAAGTTATTTTATGAAAAAAATCCTCCTGCTTTTTTTTCTTTTCCCATTTCTGCTGAGAGGACACTATATTGAAAATTGGGAAAAGTTTCTCCCATATGTTTATAATTCTAAGGCAAAAATTAATCAGTGGTATTTTGTCGGGGTTACAAGAGGAGGGTATTACATTTATTTTTCCATAACCCTCAAGAATGATATAGCCTCTGAAGAATTTTCTCTTGTTTCTCCATCAGGAAAGAGCAGGTTTTCTAAAAAAGATTATGAAGATTTTATTTTTGATGGAGAAAAATTTTATTACTCTACGAAAAATAGCGAATTCAAGATTACCGGGTATGGATTATCATTTAAATCAAAAAGTCCTGAAATCCTTTTGAAGGGATTATTCTGCCTGCAGAAAAAATGATTATTTTATCATTTTTATATTCTGGAGGCTTTATCAGATTTTTGAATTTTTCCATATTCACTCCATTTGGTATAACA
>JALTID010000135.1 GCA_027004335.1 bacterium | reverse complement strand
CTTCTGGGATAGTGGTGGATATTACTTTAAAAAAAAGAGTTTCAAAAGAGAAGGGGCTGATTTACTTTGATACTCCCATAGCTTTTGGGATGTTTACATCAAATATTGATCCTTCTATAGCACCAAAGGGGAAGCAATTGTTGACCTTTTTTTATCCTACTTTACTTGATGATATGAAGGATCAAAAAAAGAGAGAGGAGAAGAGAAAGGAAATTCTTGATAAGATATTTTCTACATGGGATATTGAGACAAATATTGAGTGGAAAAGGGTTTCATATCTTGAAATGGTGGATGGAGCCCAGATTAATATTGATCAAACGAGAGAACTCAGACCTGGATACTCTTTACCGGGGATGAAAAATCTTTTTTTAGTTGGCGATTCTGTCGGGGCTCCTGGAGCAGGGGGAGATGTCGGACATGAATCAGTACATGGGCTATACAGGTTATTAACAGGTGAGGAAATATGAGTTTTAGTCAGGACGAAATAAAAGCTCTGAGAAATATTCTTGAGATAAATTTAAATGTAAAGAAGGATGAGAGGATCTTCGTGCTGGTTAATGACCCTGAGACCCTTCCTGAAAGAGTTAGAGAAAAGGGTGAGGATCTTCTACAAATGGGGAGAAAACTACTTGATGAGGGAAAATATCTTTGTGATGTTGATCTAATTATTTTTCCTGCCGCAAAAATGCATGGTGAAGAGCCTCATTTAAAAGTGTGGGAGGAACTTCTTCCAAATTTTACAGGTGAGGTGGAAGAAGATCTTTTTGAGAAGATCCTGAGTAAGTCTACTAATAGTGATGAAGAAGAATTACTCAGAAAAATTGCTGAGGAAAGTGGGGACAGAATAGATGGAGTTGTTGCTCTTACTTTTTTTTCTACTTCTCATACATTTTTTAGAAGGCTTCTTACCAGTATTAAGAAAACAAGATATGCCAGCATGCCGCTTTTTGAAAGATATATGTTATTGGGAGCGATGAATGTTGATTATAGAGAGATAGAATCCCTTTCTCTCAGAGTAAAAGAGAGGTTAGTTGGTGCAGAAAAAGTTTTCATTGAAGCTCCTAATGGAACAGCTATTTCTTTAAGTGTAGAGGGGAGAGAGTTTATAGCAGATACAGGCCTTCTTGTGTCTCCTGGAGCCTTTGGAAATCTTCCTGCCGGAGAAGTGTTTGTGGCTCCTGTAGAAGAAACAGCAGAAGGAAAACTTGTGATTGAATATGGACCTGAAGAGGGTAAATTGGATTCTCAGATTGTAGTTTTTATTGAAAAAGGTAATGCTGTTGAAATTAAAGGTGAGGGAAGAGTAAGAGAGTTACTTGAAACCAAGTTTGCTGAGGATGATAGATGCAGAAATGTCGCTGAGCTGGGCATAGGTACCAATTCTGGTGCTACACATGTTGAGAATATTCTTGAGGCAGAGAAAATTCTTGGCACTATACATATTGCCTTTGGTGATAATAGCAGTTTTGGCGGGAAAGTCAGCGCCCCTTTTCATCAGGATTTTGTGGTGTTTTCTCCTACTGTTAAGATTCAGAGAAAAGAAGAACTATTTGTGCTTCACAAAGAGGGGCAGTTGATTGTATAACCACCTGTTTTTTAGTGGAAAAATGCACTTATTCAGGAACTTTTAGAAGCAGTAGTTGTCCCAATTTAAGATGTCATGGATTGAAAAAAATTTACTTGATTTTTTGAAAAAGTATTCTTTTTTAGTCAATCTTTTTTTCACTATTCTTCTGGCGTATGCCCTCTCTTTTCTTATCTGGAATATTGCTCTCGTAATCACAGAAAAAAATGCTAATTTTCCCCAGATAAGAATCAATCCCCATACTTCTCTAAGCGGTTTCAGGAGAAATAGGGAGGAGGTTACCCCAAAAGATGATTATAAGATCATACTTAACAGGAATATATTCAATGTAAAAGTTAATGAAGCTCCTCTTCAACAGCAGCAGGACCAGGTGGTGGAAAGTAAAGCCAAATTAAAACTGTTGGGGGTATTTGTTACGGTACCTCCTGAGAGTTCCATGGCTATTATAAAGGATGAGAATACTCAAAAGACGGATATTTATTTTCTCCATGATAAGGTTCAGGGTGCCGAACTTTTTGAAATCAGAAGGGATAGTGTTATCCTTTTAAGGGGTGGCAGAAGGGAGAAACTGAATTTATATGAGAAACTTGCAGCGGGAGGGGGAGGTAACACTCCTTCCCATCCTCCAATTCATACAGTTGTTCCCGATATTGTGAGTCCTGGCCCTAACCCCAATAACCCTCCAAATCTTGAGGTAAGAAGAGTTGGAAACCGCAGCTTTGAAATTAATAAAGAAGATTTTGAAAAGATTACAAGTAACCTGGGACCTGTTTTAACTCAGGCAAGGGTTGTTCCCTATTTTAGGAATGGTAAGATTATAGGATATAAAGTTTTTAATATTCGTCCCAGTGGAGTTTTTGCAAAGATTGGGTTGAGAAATGGGGATGTTATAAAGAGAGTTAATGGAGAAGAAATAAGTAGCCCAGAGAAGGCACTGCAACTCTTTCAGTTTCTTAAGACCGAGGATACATTTGAGATAGAGATACTCAGGAATGGTCAAGATATGACATTTACATACAGATTGAGGTGAAAAATGAGAAAAGAATGTGCAATAATTGTTTTTCTTTTTCTTTTCATTTTTTCAGGGTCACTACATGGGAGGAGTGTAACTTTTTCTTTTAATAACGCAGGGGTGCTGGATGTAGTAAAAGCCATAAGCAAGCTGACAGGGAAATCTTTTATTGTCAGTGACCAGCTCAGGGGGAAAGTTACTATTATTGGTGGTGAAAAAATGAGCGTAAGGGATGCTTATAGGGTTTTCCTTACTGTACTTAAGATGAAGGGCTTTACTACTGTGAGAGCTGGTAGAATCTATAAAATAATTAAGACAGGTAACATCACGGGGGAACCACTTAGAGTTTATGTAGGTAAAGGATATATGCCAGCAACTGATGAGTATTTTATTAAAATTATTCCCTTAAGTTTTGTTTCTGCCACAGAAGCGCAGAATATCATTAAAAATTTTCTTACCAGCGAGGGAAAGCTCATTGCTTATGCTCCAACAAATGTTCTTATTTTAAGAGAGACTGGAAAAGTTATTAACACAATTTTGAAGATAATTTCTGTAATAGACACATCTGGTGGTGAAATTAAAATGGAGGTTATCCCTCTTAAATACATTCCAGCTGATGATATGGTAAAAATAATAAACGAGATCTATTCTCTTAAAGCTTCTCCTGGAGCAAGGAGATTCGGAA
>JALTID010000134.1 GCA_027004335.1 bacterium | reverse complement strand
ATCATAAAATCAAGGGGGGAAAAAGAAAAATTCTTTAAAAATCCCTTTTCTGCCTCAATGATCCTGCTATGACCGCTGAAACCATCTTCTGCTGCTTCCACAGCAAAGAAGCCTTCCCTGATTGGCCGTGCAGCAGTAAAAATCTTAGCTTCAGAGCCCATAAATCCTGGATAGAGTGGATAATTAGCCTGATAAAGATATATTCCTACAGCGTCAAGTAGTGATTCAAAGGGAAGTTCAAGTAACTTTCCATAAATTAAAGCAGTATTTACCCCATGGATAAAGGACCACATCTGCCCATTGTGGGGACCAAAGAGTACTGCGCCACCAAGTCTACCCCCAACTTCATTTCCAATTACAATACTCTTTATTACATCTTTTGAACTTCTTCCCAGAGCAAGAGCGGGGAGAAGAGATACCCACACAGCAGAATGACCTGTATGACCCATAAAAAGATAATCATCGTAATCAAGAAGCATTGAGAGGGATGCAAAAGCTTCAACAGAATCCTTTAAAGAAATCTTTTTCTCCGATCCAGGAAGGGGAAATTCTCCTATCTGAGAATGCTTTTCATAGAACCTAATCACTTTTTTGCCAAGATCGGTTTTTAAGCTTCCAAAAATAGCTCCAAGGAGACCAAGAATCTGGTATTTTGTTATTTCTCTGATGCTTTGAGGTATCTTTTCATAATTTACACTTTTTACCCATCGCACCATTTCAGCGGAAGGTCTAAAATTATCATGAAGAATCACTTTTTCTCTCCTATGATCACCCAATCTGCATCATCTAGTACAAAGAATTTCTTTGCCAGCTTATTTATCTCCTTCAGGGTTACTCCGTCAATGATCTTTTTCTTCTTTTCCAGAAAAAGGGGGTCGTCATGATAAAATTGATTAATTGCATAGGTATTTGAAATGCTACTGTTAGCCTGCAGAGCCACATCAAGAGAACCTATCATATACTCTTTAGCATTTTCAAGCTCCTTTTCAGTAAACCCTTTATTTATAATCTTTTTAATTTCTTCCTTAAGAGAACTTATTGCTGTATTCACCTTTTCCGGAGCAGTAGCTAGGTAAATTATAAAAAAACCTTTTTTCATAGGTGAAACATTTGCTGCTGTGACTACATATGCAAGACTCTTTTTATCCCTCAAATCAACAAAAAGCCTGTTACCCATTCCAGAAAGGATATTTTCAATCACTTCCAGAGGGACTCTGTTAGAATTATTTATTGCCACCCCAGGAAAACCAACCAGTATATGGGTCTGATTCTTCTCTTTCTTCTCAAATATTTCTTTTCCTGTTACTACATGAGGTTCTGTAATAGAAATTCCTAATTCTTCATGGGGCAAAGAAAAAGCTAAGTCCTTCATATTCCTAAGAAAACTATTAAACTCTATATCACCAACTGCAGAAATAATTATGGGTTTTTGAGAAATAAGTTTCTTATACATTCCTTTGACATCATCAAGAGTTACCTTCCTCAAATCAGAAATCTTCCCCTGAAGAAGATGACCATAAGGATAGTTACCATAGTAGAGATTGAGGAATTCTCCAAGAGTGTACCTCCACATGTTATTTTCAAGGGATTCAAGAATTGCTATGGCATCACTGCGAGCTTCTTCAAGATCATCCTTCGTAAACATGGGCTCTAAAAGAATTTCTTTAAAAAGGGAATATGCTCTCTCACGATACTCGCTGAGAAAGGTAAAAGTTAATGTAGTAATATCCCTGTTCGGCGTAACAGAGATGCTCCCTCCGATCTTATCAAGCTCATCGGAAAGTTCCTGAGGTGAAAGATGCTGGGTTCTTTTTCTCCACATTGTAGCAAGAATATAATTCAACCCTGCCCTTCCAGGGGGATCAGCAATCAACCCACCTTTCATCACGATACTAATTGCAGATGTTGGAATAGAATCCCTGTGTCTAAAAATCAAGACTGCAGAATCACCAAGAAAGACTTTCTTTACTTCCCCGAGATTTTCTACTTTATACTCTATTCTTTTCCTCTCCTTTAAGTTCCATGCCTCTTTAATAGAATTCTCAAGTTTTTCAGGAGAAATAGAAGAATTCTTCGGGATCATAACAAGAATTCTCGCTCTTGAAGGTTTCAAAAAGGTTTTAACTGCTGCCAGAACTTTCTCGGGATTAACACTTTTTATTTGATGGAGATAACTATCCTCATATCCGTAATCACCCCCAATAAGCTGAAAAGAACCAAGATCACTGGCCTGTCCCTGAACAGTCTCCTTAGAAAAAATAAACTCTCTCTCTGTCTCCTTTTTCAGAAGTTCAAGCATATCCCCATTTATTTCTTCCCTTCTATATTCTCTAAGAACCTTTGATATCTCACTCACTGTTGTAGTTATCTTAGATGGTTCAAGATAGGCGGTGATAATAAAAACTCCCTTATCCACAGGGGTATAATCATAACTGCTGAGGAAGTAAACTAGCTTTTCTTGTTCCTTAAGAATCCTATTAAGAACCCTGTTATTTTCACCTGCTATAAAACTTGAAAAAATATCAAGGGGAACTGTACTACCATTCTTCAAAGGTGTAGTTAAAAAACCCACAGCCATATAAGCTTTTGGAACATCAGCTTTAACAACTTTTACTCTTAATTGATCAGAATAAGGCTCCTGAGGACGAGGGTGTTTTACAGGATGTGGCTCAAAATTTTTGTAGAGTTCCTCTATTTCATTTTTTACTTTCTGAGGATCAAAATCACCAACAACTACAAGAATCATATTATTGGGAACATACCATTTCTTATAATGACTATAAACCTGATCCCTGGTAAGTTTTTCCACCGTTTCAGGATACCCAATCACAGGTCTTCCATAGGGATGTTTTTTGTAAATCAATTTCATAAGATCTTCGTAGAGTTGCTTCCTCGGTTCATCTTTTCCTCTCCTTATCTCCTCAAGAATAACAGCCTTCTCCTTTGAAAACTCTTTTGGATCAAACTTTGAATGCTGGACCATATCAGCAATTATATCAAGCCCGAGGGAGGTATATTTTGAAGGAACCACAAGATGAAAAACAGTCTCATCATCAGAAGTGTATGCATTTATTTCTCCACCAACAGATTCAACTTCCCGCGCAATTTTCCCCACTCCTCTTTTCTCGGTACCCTTAAAAAGCATATGTTCCACCACATGGGATATACCAGCTTCAGAATCACTTTCGTCAGCACCTCCCACTCTAACCCACATTTGAACAGCAGTAACATGAGACCTGTGATCAGATTTCAAAAGAACTGTAAGACCGTTATCAAGTTTGAAAGATATGACATCTCCTGCCATTGGAAATTTCTCCTTTGTTTTTTTCAAACTAAATAGGCATCCGGCAAAAAAGAGGAAAAATAATATGATACAAAAATTTTTTACACATAGAGATCTCATCCTAACACCTCTTTTTACCCTATAACATCTACTTCAAGAAAACTAAAACACCACAACTTTAAATGGTCGGCTCTCTTCTGAGATTATTAGTTAAAAACCCAAATAAAGCACCGGTGCAAGAGTGATCTTATAATCTGTGAAAGAACTCTTAAAATCAGGTCTTTCCATCAAAAATCTTATATCAAATCCAAAGCATCCACCCTTTACAGATACCCCTACTCCTCCATCTCCTCCAAAGCCATTGTAGGAAGATTTATTTTCTTCCTTTATTTTCCACATGCCGAGCCCCAGGATTACATATGGATCGATTATAGGAATAAAATATAAAGGATGAATCTTTATTGAAGCAACAGTTGGATATAACTTGAGAAAATGTAATGAGATTTTCCCACTGGAAATATTTATTTCGGGATTCTTTACCTTAACATCCCAATAGCCGGTCCTTAACTCAGCCCCTACGAGATGTGTGATCCCCATAGATACAGCACCATCTGCTCCGAAGCCCCACTTTGTTTCAGTATAATCAGGATGTTGCACTTTCATTACTCCCAACCTAAGGGCGAGATCAAAATTAAAAGCTGACAGAGGAGAAGGAGAAAACGCAAAGGGTAATAAAGCAACAACCAGGAAAAGGTACTTTTTCATTTTTTCCCTCCATTACGATTTTCTCATATTATATCAACTTTTCTCACAAATACAAAACAAACAGGAAGATTACGAATATATTATGTAAGTGCCTTAATTATCGCCTCCTGCTGAAACCATTTTCCGGGATGGACGATTATCCTTTTTCCCCTCCTTTTAAGCAACCCTGACCAGATCAATTCTTTCACTTTTTCCTTTCCTGCTATCTCAGAGAGAAGTTCTTCAGATATCCCTGAATTCGTTCTTAAAGAAAGCCAGACCTTCTCAAAAATGGCTTCATTTTCATCTAAATTTTCTGACATCTCAAATGGATATTTACCCTCATTAACTGCTGAAAAATATTTTCTTAACTCTCTGTAATTTTCACATCTCCTGTTTTTCTCAATATTAAAACTATGAGCCGCCACCCCCAGACCCAGATATGGATCCCTTATCCAGTAACCCCAGTTATGAACAGAAAATTTACCCTTTCTGGCAAAATTGGAAATTTCATAGTGGATAAAACCCTTTGATTCAAGGAAATCAGAAATGAGATAGTACCATTTCTCAAGCACTTCTTCCTCGGGTAATTTAAATTCACCTCCTATCCATCTTTTGTAGAGTGGGACTTCCTCCTCCAGTGTTAGAAGATAGGTTGAGAGATGAGAAACACCCATTTTAACAAATTCCGAGAGGTCACTTAAGATTCTCTTATCAGAATCATCCATAACTCCCCATATGAGATCCGCGCTGACATTTTCAAAAAACTTTACGGCTTCTTCAAGAGAATCTAAAGCGTTTTTAGCTGAATGTATCCGCCCTAAGAATCTTAAAACAGCATCATCTAAACTTTGCACCCCGATAGAAACGCGGTTAAACCCTGCTTTTTTATAAACAGCAAAATTTTCTCTTTCAACGGTGGCTGGATTTACCTCAATGGTTATCTCTGAATGACGATGAATGTGAGGAAAATTTTTAGTAATACAATCCAACAAGTTCTCAAGAAGGTATGCCGGGAAAATTGAAGGAGTGCCTCCCCCGAAATAGATTGAGATAACTCTCATTCCTCTGAATTCCTCTTTTCTGATCTCCGCCTCCCTGCAAACAGCTCCGACATACTTCTGATAAAGCTCTTCATCTCTGATTGCAAAAGACACAAAATCACAGTAGGGGCACCTGGAAACACAGAAAGGGATATGCACATATATTCTTAGATTTGACATGGAACTCTCCTCCACATAAAATATTCTACGATAAAACTTTTTTATAAAAAGAGGAGCTTTTGAAAAAATGATAAAAATCCTTCCTCTGGGAGGATGCGGTGAAATAGGTATGAACAGCACCGTGGTGGAGATTGATGATAATATTTTCTTAATTGATGCCGGGATAGGTTTCCCGTCATGTTACCATCACGGTGTTGACATTCTGATGCCAGACTTCAGATACCTTTTAGAAAATGAAGAACGGATAAGTGCAGTCCTTCTCACCCATGGTCATGATGATCATATAGGTTCTCTGCCCTATCTTTTTTCACTCCTTTCAAGAGATATCCCAATTTACGGCGGCCCAATTACACTTGCCATGGCGCGAAAAAGATTCTCAGAAAGTGACACAAACGCAAAACCGCTGTGGCAACCATTACCAGAAAATAGAGTTATACCTCTTGAGGATGTGAAAATTGAATTTATCCCTGTCACCCACAGCATGATTGAAAGTTTTGCCATAGCACTGGATTCCAGAGATGGCGTAATAATCCATACCGGCGATTTCAAAATTGATCCGAAACCTCTTTACGGAGAAAAATTCTGTAGAGATCGTTTCGTTTACTATAGTAATAAAGGTGTTAAAGTTCTTTTATCCGATAGCACGAATAGTGAAATGCCGGGGCATTCCCTTCCCGAATATGAAGTAAAAAAGTATCTTTACTCCCTATTTTCATCAGCACCAGGAAGAGTAATATTTACAACATTTTCTTCCCATATTACCCGGATAAAAGAAGTAATAGAAATCTCAAAGCAGTTAGACAGAAAAGTTTTTGTAAGTGGAAGAAGCATTAAAGAATCACTGGAAATTGCCGAGGAACACGGAATCATAACTGAGGAAGAAAAAAGTATTTTCGTAAGCGATATTAAGGGGATTCCAGACTCTCAATTAACAATAATTGTTACAGGAAGCCAGGGAGAGCCCTTCTCCACACTCTACAGGATCTCAAGAAACGAGGATAAAAAAATAAAAATCAAGAACCATGATATAATTATCATCTCTGCAAAATTCATACCCGGACAGGAAAAAGCTATTTATTCCTATATAAATAACCTCTTCAAATTAGGCGCAAAAGAAGTATATTATGAGAAACTCCACAATGTCCATGCATCAGGCCATGGGTATCAGGAAGAACTACGAGAAATGATCAACCTTACAAAACCAGAAATTTTTATTCCCATACACGGGGAATATAGACATCTTGAAAAACATAGGAGACTGGCAATGAAGGAGGGAAGCAAAAAGGCCTTTATTCTCCAGAATGGAGAGGGAGTCACCATAAGTAGTAGTGCAGTAGAAAAATTTGAATATCCTGTAGAGGTAATGTACCTGGATGGAATATACCTGGGAGAGATCCAAAGCGATTTAATGAAGAAAAGAAAATTTGTGGCAAGAGAGGGGATTCTTGTTATTTTTGGCATAATCACAACCTCAAAGGAATTCTTATACGGACCAAAAATTTTCAGCATGGGTATAATTGAAGATGAAATAATGGAAGAGTATTATGAAGATATCTATAAAAGTGCTGCAACAACTTTTCAGAGGATGGGAAAAATTGATAGGGAACACCTGCTCTTAATTGAGGAAGAAATAAGAATTTCCGTTAGAAGATTTCTCAGAAATGTAACAGGCAAGAACCCTGTTGTGAAGGTAATTCTTGATCTTGCAGTTCCTGATAAAGAAAACTAATTACAGGTGAAAATATGATAGATATTCTACATTTCCCTTCTGTCCTCTAATTGGTGATTCCACATAACCTTCTGACCTTAATCCAATAGCTTCAGCAAATTTTATCACCTTTTCCACTGCTTTAATCCTATATTCCCCATTCCTTACAATTCCACCTTTCCCCACCCTTTCTTTCCCCACTTCAAATTGAGGTTTTATTAAGACAATAATTTCTTTATCTCTCTCAAGAACTTCCTTTACAGGTTCCAGTACAAGAGTAAGAGAGATGAAAGAGAGGTCAAGGGTTGCAATTACGGGAGGAGGATCAAGATCATCTCTTTTTATATATCTTATATTGAGTCTGTCCCTAACAACCACCCTTCTATCACTCTGGAGCTTCCACGCAAGTTGACCCCTACCAACATCAACTGCATAGACCAGTTTTGCCCCTCTTTGAAGCAACACATCGGTAAATCCCCCTGTGGAAGCCCCTGCGTCAAGAGCAATTTTACCTTTAACAGATACATTAAAATGATCAAGAGCATGAGCTAACTTAAAACCGCCTCTGCTCACATATGGAATGGATTCTCTTATATGCAATTGCACATCCACGGGAAGAAATTCTCCAGGTTTAAGTACCTTTTGGTCGTCAGTAAAGACCTCTCCTGCCATTATTAATGCTCTGGCTTTCTCACGAGAAGGAGCAAGACCTTTTTCAACTATGAGTATATCCGCTCTTTTCTTCTTGATCACGAAAGAGAAGTCCTTGAATAGAGATTTTTTATCTGAAGATAGATCCCCTCCTCATCGAGCCCCACAAATTTCCTCACATCGCTCTGGGAACCCACAGGAGGGAACATGTCCTTTATGCCTATTCTGAAAACAATAGGGCCCTTATCGTCACAGTAATACTCAGAAATCGCTCCACCCAACCCACCTACAATATTGTTCTCTTCCACAACAAATACAACAGGTAAGTGGAGGTAATTCTTCAATATCTTATCATCAAGAGGCTTAATAAATCTCGCATTAACAACTGCAAGATTAATTCCTTCTGCTGCAAGTTTATCGGCAACCCTTAGCGAAGGATATACACCATAACCCGTTGCAAAAATAACTCCACTGTGCCCCTCCTTTAAAATCTCCCACTGACCCTCAGGAATTAAATTAAAGGCTTCCGTCACTTCAACGCCCACCCCCGCCCCTCTGGGATATCTGATAGCTTTGGGGCCACTCCCCCACTGAAAAGCAGAGTAAAGCAGATCCTTAAGTTCGTTTTCATCCTTAGGAACAGCAACGGTAAAACCTGGAATGAGTCTGAGATAACTGAGATCAAAAATACCATGGTGGGTGGGACCATCCTCTCCCACTATTCCAGCCCTGTCCAGAGCAAAAATAACAGACAAATTCTGAAGAGCTATATCATGAATCAACTGATCAAAAGCTCTCTGCAAGAAGGTAGAATATATAGCCACGACAGGTTTAAGTCCTTTTATTGCCATACCAGCAGCTAAGAGGACGGCGTGCTGTTCAGCTATACCAACATCATAAAACCTATCCGGGAAAACCTCTTTAAACTTATTCAGACCTGTTCCTGAAGGCATAGCAGCAGTAATTGCCACAATATCTTCATCACTTTTGGCAAGTTTTATCAAAGTGTTTGAAAATATTGATGTATAGGAAGGAGGTTTCTTGCTTTTTGAAAATTCTCCGCTGCTCACATCAAATGGCCCGACACCGTGAAATTTCTCTGGATTCATCTCTGCAGGAGCATAACCTTTTCCTTTCTTTGTTAACACATGGATAAGAAGGGGTCTCTTCTGTATTTTGGCATTCCTGAAAACCTCAATTAGCTCTTCAATTTTATGACCATTAATGGGTCCAAGATATGTAAAACCAAACGATTCAAAAAGAGAACTGGGGGAGATTATGCTTTTCATTGAATCTTCTATTCTCCGTACAAGATCAATAGCTCCGGGAACACCCAATTTTTTCAAAAAATTCTTTACATCATTTCTCAGGGAAGTCATTAACTTCCCTGTCATTTTCCTGCTTAAAAAAGATGCAATTGCACCAACATTGGGAGAAATACTCATTCCATTATCATTTAAAATGACAATAATATCTTTATCTTCTTTAGCACCAGCATTATTTAAAGCTTCAAAAGCAACACCAGCAGTTAGTGCACCATCACCAATCACTGCAATAACCTTAGTATCTTTTTCACCCTTTTTATCAAGGGCTTCCCTTATTCCTAACGCTGCTGAAATTGAAGTACTACTGTGACCTGCCCCGAAAACATCATATTCACTTTCGTCCCTTGAAAGAAAACCACTTATTCCACCAAATTGTCTGAGTTTTTTAAAATCATTTTTTCTCCCTGTAATAATCTTATGTGCGTACGCCTGATGTCCAACATCCCATACAATAACATCTTTCGGAGTATCAAACACATAATGCAATGCCAGTGTAAGTTCCACAGCTCCAAGACTGGGAGCAAGGTGGCCGCCCGTTCTGGATACCACCTGAATAATGTATCTTCTTATTTCATCTGCAAGGGTGTTCAGTTCATCAATATTTAGTTTCCTCAGGTCCTCCGGGGAACTGATTTTCTCTAACAACATGAGAGCCTCCTAATAATCTCTCCTTACAATAAATTTTACCATTTCAGCAAGAATGCTTCGAGGAGGAATCACATCCATGACCTCAGCAAACAGAGAATCTCTGTATTTTTCCGCTCCTTCAAGCCCCATAATTGTAACAAAAGTGTTT
>JALTID010000133.1:758-3296 GCA_027004335.1 bacterium | reverse complement strand
GGTAAAAGACTCCCTATAACAATCCTGCTTAACACAGTTGTTATGTTAGTTGTGCTTCTTCTCGCTCTCCCTATAGGAATATACTCCGCCTATAAGAGAAATTCTTTGACTGACAGAAGCATTACCGTAGCAGTGTTTATTGGGTTTGCCACCCCGAGTTTCTGGCTCGCCCTTCTGCTCATGATTTTTTTTGGTATTTATCTTGGGGTATTACCAATTTCCGGGATTACTTCTCTGAGTTTTTCTTCTCTATCCCTGTGGGGTAAGATTATTGATGTTGGTGAACATTTAGTGCTGCCAGTAATTTCTCTTTCAGTGGGTTCCCTTGCTTATCTCTCCCGTTATGTTAGAGCAAGTATGTTGGAGGTTTTGAGGCAGGATTATATAACAACGGCAAGGTCAAAAGGGGCCACGGAGAGAAGAGTTATATTACTCCATGCACTTAAAAATGCGCTGTTGCCAGTAATTACTATTCTGGGGCTCAGTCTTCCTGGGCTTATTGGAGGTAGTGTAATTATAGAAACAATTTTCGCGATACCGGGGATGGGGAGATTGTTTTTTAACAGTGTATACATGAGAGATTATACTACTGTAATGGGTATTCTTGTGATCAGTTCCTTTTTAACACTCCTTGGTAACTTGCTTGCTGATGTTTCTTATGCGCTTGTAGATCCTCGCATAAGAGAAGGGTTAGGGGAGCAATAGAAAGAGGGGGTATTTATGGAAAAGAAAAAGAAAAGACTTGGAGAGGTGCTTGTAGAAAATGGATTAATTGATGTTTACCAGTTACAGTCTGCCCTTGCTCATCAAAAACAATGGGGTGGGAAATTAGGTGAGATTCTCGTTAAACTGGGATTTCTCACAGAAGAAGAGTTGATGAGCTTCTTAAGTCATCATTTTCATCTCCCTTATGCAAATCTTAGGAAAATAGCAGTTCCACCTTCGGTAATTAAAATAGTCTCTGAAGATGTTGCGAGGAAGTATAATATACTGCCGCTTGTGGTAAAAGAGGAAATAGGGAGAAAAAATTTGTACCTTGCTATGTCAGATCCCACCAATGTTGTGGTAATAGATGAGTTACAATTTGCACTGGGTATGCCTGTAAGGCCCGTTCTTGCTCCTGACAATATAATAGCTGAAGCTATTGAATTCTACTATGCTGGAAGAGGGACATTCAGGCCTGATCCTGATGCAGTATCTACGACTAAATTGAATTTTTCTCTACTTGTAAGGAAAACTCATAAAGAAGGGGGAAAGGTGGAACCCGTGGCTGAAAAAGGCGAAGCACCGGATAAATCAACTATATTTATTTTTACCGATGATGAGGAAAAGGTTATGAACATAGATGAAATTGATGCAGGGAGTGAAGCACATGCCGAGGAACATATACCAGAAGGGATGGGTTCCGATGCAACTAAGACTGCTCCGACTGTATCACCTGATGTGACAAAACTTTATGCTGCTCTTCAGGACATAAATTACAAGCTTAATGCCCTTGCAAAATTACTTATAAGAAAGGGAATAATCACAAAAGATGAATATCTGCTAATGTACCGACAGGAAAAGAGCAGGCGGAGCCAGAAGTAGTATATGGCTTTCAGCGAGTTTCTGAGGAGATTTTTAAAAAATAAACTTGCAGTTGCAGGTGCAGTTTTTGTCTTACTAATTATAGTTGTTGCAATTTTCGCCACCTATCTTGCTCCTTATTCTCCTGATCATATTGAACCTTATCACACATTACAACCTCCCTCTCTTCATCATCTTATGGGAACGGATTCTCTTGGAAGAGATGTTTTTTCAAGGATGCTTTATGGGGCGAGGGTTTCACTTTTAGTTGGCTTTATAGCTGTTGGGATTTCAACTTTAGTTGGAGCTGTGCTGGGTGCCATAGCAGGATATTATGGCGGATGGGTTGATTCCCTCATAATGAGATTCGTTGATGTTATGCTGTGTTTTCCCACTTTTTTTCTTATTCTTGCAGTGATTGCCTTTCTTAATCCTGGAATTGTTAATATAATGGTGGTAATAGGATTAACCAGTTGGATGGGAGTCGCAAGACTTGTGAGAGCTGAGTTTTTGAAATTGAAAAAGGAAGATTTTACTATGGCTGTTAAAGCTTCTGGAGCTAGTGATTTCAGAATTATTTTCAAGCATGTTCTTCCAAATGCCCTTGCCCCGGTACTTGTTGCTGCTACTCTTGGTGTCGCAGGGGCTGTCTTAACTGAATCAGCTTTGAGTTTCCTGGGTCTTGGTGTTCAACCACCTACTCCAAGCTGGGGCAATATCTTAGCTGAGGGAAAGGATAATATTGAAATAGCGTGGTGGTTATCCTTCTATCCTGGCCTTGCAATTCTTATAACTGTGCTGGGATATAATCTGGTGGGTGAGGGGATAAGAGATGCAATTGATCCAAGGCTGAAAGATGAATAAGCTTTTAAAAGTGAAAGATCTTCATGTTTATTTTTATACTTCACGAAAAGTAATAAAAGCGGTAGAGGGTGTTTCTCTCTCTGTGGAAAAAGGGGAAGTGGCTGGTAT
>JALTID010000133.1:0-748 GCA_027004335.1 bacterium | reverse complement strand
CTGGTATTGTGGGAGAATCTGGATGTGGAAAAAGTGTGACAGCTTTGAGTATCATGAAGCTTTTGCCGGTTCCTCCTGCCAGATATGAAAAAGGGGAGATAGTTTTTAAAAACAGGGATATTCTAACTCTCCCAGATGAAGAACTCAGAAAAATTCGTGGTAGAGAAATTGGGATGATCTTTCAGGAGCCACTTTCAGCCCTGAATCCAGTTTTTACTGTAGGTTTCCAGATTGAAGAGGTTTTGAAGGTGCACACTTCTCTCCCCCATGCAGAACGAAAAAATATGGTTATTGAAATTATGAGGAAGGTAGGGTTACCTGATCCCGAAAAAAGATACAGGGAGTACCCGCATCAGCTTAGTGGGGGGATGAGACAGAGGATTATGATAGCTATGGCTCTTATTATGCGTCCAGAACTCGTAATTGCAGATGAGCCTACTACCGCTCTTGATGTTACTATTCAGAAACAGATTCTTGATCTCATGAATGAATTGAAAGATGAATTTAATATGTCAATGATATTTATTTCTCATGATATGGGGGTGATAAGTGAGGTTGCAGACAGGGTATATGTTATGTATGCTGGAATTATTGTTGAGGAAGGAGATATGGAAATTATTTTCTCTTCACCTCTACATCCATATACAAAGGGGTTAATTGATTCTATCCCTTCGGTAAAAATGTATGACAGAAAGGAGCCACTAAGAAGCATTCCGGGATTTGTTCCTGACCTTTCAGATAAACCATC
>JALTID010000132.1:918-9793 GCA_027004335.1 bacterium | reverse complement strand
AATTAAATGGAGGTTAGAGATGAGAAAGAGAATTATTCCAATTTTTCTTCTTTTTTTTCTTGCTTTCTTCGCATCATGCGGAGGAAGCAACAAGACAAAGGGGACAGCAACATCAGTTCTTCCTGAGGTAGCTAATTTAACTGTTTCAGCTCCTGCAGCAGGAAAGACTCTCATCTTAAAATGGGAAATGCCCAATAGCTCCACAGTAAAAGGGGTAATAATTGTTAGAAAAGAAAAAAACGAACCGACTAATCTGCAAGATGGAACTAAAGTATTTGATGGTAATGCAACAACTTTCACAGATACAGGCTTAACCAATGGGACCAAGTACTTCTACCTTGTAGCCACAACAGATGGAAAAGGTCATTTTTCCAAAGGAATAGTTGTATCCGGCACACCAGAAGATACTCAACCACCTGCTGATGTATCAAATTTATTGATTCAGTTTCTATTCGATGGAGACATAAAACTCATATGGACAAACCCTCCTGATGAGGACTTCGCTGGAGTTAAGATAATAAAAAAAGAAGGCTCAGTTCCTGCATCTCTTGATGATGGAGAAGTAGTTTATACAGGAACTGATGAGACCTATACTGATAGCAATGTTGAAAATGGGGAAACTTATTACTATCTTGTTGTGGCTTATGATGAAAGCGGTAATTATTCCAAAGGAGTCGTAATTGCAGGACCTTCAGTTGACTTAACACCTCCAGCAGATGTTTACAATTTGTCCATCACCTCTGTACCTGAAGGAAATGCCCTGACCCTCAGCTGGAATGATCCTGCAGATAAAGATTACAAAGGAGTTAAGATCCTAAGAAAAGCTAATGGAGAATGCCCAACTTCGGTAAATGATTCTAGTGCCACTGCAGTTATAACAGCGACAAAAGGGCAAACAACTTTTACGGATACAGAATTAACTGACGGCGTAGAATATTGTTACGCATTTTTTACATTTGATGAAGTTCCCAATTACTCCAACGGCGCAACAATCGAAGGAATACCCCGTGATATTGTTCCCCCTGGAAAGGTTTATAGTATTGCAGTTACAGTAGTTCCGGAGGGTAACGAACTGAAAATTTCATGGATGGAACCCTCAGACGATGATTATACCGGGGTAAGGATTCTCAGAGGGGACAATGGATACTGCCCAAAATCTACGGATGATACAAGTGCTTCAAAAGTTAAAGAATTTTCCAAAGGAATGGCCTACCTGGATGAAAGTGGCCTCAATGATGACGAAGAATACTGCTATGCCTTCTTTACCTTTGATGAAGCAAGAAACTATTCCGAAAGAGTAACAGCTACAGGAATTCCTCATGATAGTGTACCTCCTGCACCAGTTACAGTAATAAAAGTCCTGCCAACCCTATCAGGTAATAATATTTATTGGAAAACACCAGTTACTACAGATGATCTTGCAGGATATAAGATTGTAGCAAAAGAAGGTAGTTCTCCTGTAAGCGTTACCGATGGGACAGCTATTTCCGCAACCCCTACGGATCTCGGAAAAGGCTGGCACGAAGTTATTGATATTAACGCTAAAAAAGATACTACAACCTATTATGCAATTTATTCGTATGACGAAGTCCCCAATTATGCAAAACCTGCAGTTGGGAAAGCAAATCTTAATCTAATGGGAGAAACCCAGATGGGGATAAACGGGATACAGAGTAAGATTTTGGCTTTTTCTTCATTTGGTGGCTCCGATTACTATGTAGTGTACACCTCTCAAGACAACAGAGGAGGTTTGAAAATAACTTATATTGATTCTTCTCCAACTTCCTTAGTTGACGAACCAGTATCTGAATTCACAGCTTTTGAGGATGAGTCTAATTATATTATCTACACTCTTTATGTATCCCTTTACAATAATCCAGGCATAAAATTGCTCAAGTGGAATACTCAGGAGTGGGATAAAGTATGGCCGGATACGGTTATTGCTTCAAAAGCAGAAGAAAAGTCGCTACAGCTCTATGCTACTACAGGTTTATTTGATGGGCAATATATTCATGTCTATTATGTAACAGGTGGAGAGGGTAATTGGAGTATTAAAGAAACATTTGTTGACCCAAATGATGGTAAAGTAATTTTTACAGACAATGTGGCCGACCTACAGGCTGATCCAGATTCAACCCTTCTCAGTATTAAAGCAGTACAGAATGGGAATAACATAGATGTTCTTGCATATTTTATTGATCTTGATAGCCATGCGGCAAAACTCTACCTGATAAGCGGTAATAATAGTATTAGGTGGACACCTCAACTTATATACGATAGTGCTTTAAATGGAGATAGGTCCATCGGGATACCTGCAATCACTGTGAATTCCTCTGGTGACATACTTATTTACTATAAAAAGTCCGCCACTTCTGCAAACCCTGACATTTTCAGAGGGCATCTTGAAGTAATAAGTGGAGGCACCTCTACGGGATATGATTATGGAGTTGAATACGGCCAGGGAGGTCTGAACCTGAACGAAAATGACATCATGGTTGATGATAATGACAATGTAATGATTCTGACTTATGTTAATGGTGATACAGGATGTACCACTGGGTCTATTGAAAAGAGGAAGGTGTCTCCGGGCCATTATTCAGATCCTCTTACAACTAAAATTGATTCTTATCCCCTTCTAAGATCTGATGATTTCCCCTGTATCGGGAGAAGAGGAATATCAGAATTCCTCCAACAAAGTTTAGTTGAATTAACAGCATGGAACAATGGGCTATATTTTTATCAACAGAGCAGCAGTGGAAGCTTTTCCTCTGATGCTGTCACTTCTGACACCAGTTACCACCGGACTCTTGAACCTATCTATCCTATTGGTGGGATTGATCTCCTTGATCTTTCAGGGAGCTGGTATTTCATTTCTTCAGGATATCCTGAAGCATCACCAGACAAAAAAGAAGGTATAATGTCACCCATACAACCAGCCAACAATGCTATAAGTACTTTTGGCGACAATATCGTTCTCGATACTGACTATATCGGAAATAGCATTTTTTCTCTTGTGGGAGGAGGAGCTCTTACCTTATGGGCATCTACAGATGGAGGCAGCAGCTGGAATTCCTATTCAGTAAGTACAAGCTCTGTTATTTCTGCTTCAATAAAAGTTGTGCAGGGAAGCTCTAATACCGCGAATATTTATATCGCATATTTTGATACTGCTAACAATTTACACTACTGTTATGCAACTTCTTCCAATTTCACATTTACATGTCAGGATATTGATACATCATCTGCTCCAGCAATCACAGACTGGATCGATATTGACTACGATGAGGCTATAAATAAACCTATCATAGAATACTCTGTAGACGACAGTGGAAATTACTGGGTAAGGGTGGTAACTCCAGATGGGACTTTAGACCAAAACATAATTTCAGCTCCTGGTGCAAAAGAAGGAATCAATCTCCAACATGTAAACAACAAACTGGGAAGCGTGTTTTTTAACTCTGATTCAGGTGTAACCAAGATATATTTTACACCTGATGTAGAAACTGCTTCCAGTGCAACACCATTAACTGCGTGTACATTCTCTCAGTATCCCAATGATCCTCAAACATCCATACCTCCCCAAATTTCGGATGATGGAAAAACAGTTTTCTATTTTGGAGAAAATATGGAACTTTATTATGGTGTCTACTTTTCTGAGCAAAACTGCTGGGTTTTCGACAACATCATTTCATACAGTGCATTATCAGATGAAGCTATAACAAAAATGGATACCCTCTACACCCTTGAACCTGGATATTTCCGAATAGGCTATCAGGGGTTCACATTCCTGAGAAATATGGGGATAGACTTCGTACTTGATGTAGGGATTACATATTGAGAAATGGGGCTCATTTTGAGCCCCATTTTTTTCACTGTTTCTATTCACTTTTTCTAATAATCCTGATAAACTATAAGTGTTGATGGACAATGCTTTACTTCTTTTTAACACTTTCCAATCTATTGAAGGAAGACTTTATTTTCTCAGAGAGTCAGAAGATTCAGCTTTAATTTCAGCAATCTTAGGAGATAACTGTATAAAATAATCTTCAGGAGGTCCAAGAATGAAGAAAATAAAAAGAAAATATCTAATTCTCACATTAATTTTCTTTCTTTCCATATTCTTCACGGCCTGTTCCGGGAAAAATGAAGAAAAATTTCTCTCAATAGGTGAAAAAGAGGTCTTCCTTGGTCCTGTAGAAAACCCTGAATTTATCCATGTTAGAAAATACTCTGGAGATCTGCAGGTTCTATTTCTTGGCAATGGGGGAGAGGACCTTGTTGTTAGATATTTTAATCAGAAAAACCAGCCTGCAAAAAATGTAGAGATCAATTTCACTCAACTCAAAGGAAAAAGGTATGGTTCAGGGGAGGTAAAACTATCTTCAACATCTGCAACAACGGATAGCGATGGTTTTGCCTCGGTGAAAATAGTTAACGCCACAAAAACAGGTGGTGTAACAATTTATGCAGAACCAGCAGATCACTCTTTTCACGGAGTGTATTTTCATCTAACAGTTTTTCCACCAAGGGACAGTCAGCATATTCCCTTTACAATTGCTCATTATAATGATCTCCACACCCATGTAAAGCCATGGGGAGGTAAAAGATACCCCAGAGGAGGCCTTTCCAGGTTGGCTTATCTTATAAAGTTAATTAGAGATGATAGAGACAGTAAAAATATTCCCCTATTAATCGCCAATGCTGGAGATGATTATGAAGATACTATGATACACGACACCACCAATGGGTTAAGGGATCAATACATAATTGAAGACAGAATGGGCGTAGATGCATATCAGGTGGGTAATCATGAATTCCACTTTGGGGTCCCTCAGTTAACCGACTTGCTTCTTGATTCATATTCTCACTTTGTTACAGGAGAAAAGGGGCACAAGATGTACATCTTCTGGGGAAATGTAGATCCAACGACGCTTTACGAGCCATATAAGGATTATGAAAAATATTTTGAGATCAATTTTAACAATAAAGTCAACAATAGCTTCTTGTATAATCAAACTCTGATTTATGAAAGAAACGGTTTAAGATTTGGTCTCTTAGGTGTGGTAACCAACAACGCTGTCTACACACAAGTTGCAGGAGATCCCCAGCTATTTAAATTACTAAACTCACGCAACCCCTATGCTGAGGGTATGACTTTCTTCTACCCTGATCCAAGGGACAGTGATTACATTTCAAATGGTATAGATGATCTTGATTCTAACGGGGCTGATGTGATTGTTGTGATCTCGCATACGGGGCTCGGCTTAATAGACAGACCCAACATCCCACCAGGGCAGGATTACAATATTGCAAAGTATGGGATAGGAAATAACTCAGGGAGAGGAGTAGATATAATTTTATCGGCCCACACTCACAACAGAGTAAACCACCCCATTCTTATAGACAATCCTTCTGGAAGGAAGACCTATATAATTCAAGGAGAAATGGGAGGATTATATCTATCCAAACTTGACTTTGTCTACAATACAACCAACTCAACTCTTACTCTTATTGATGGCAGACTTCTCCAGGTTGATAGCAGTGTCCCGGAGGATCCAGAAATTAAGTACTATACTGATGCGTTGATCCAGCGCATGAATGTTGAATTTGATAATCCGGGAGAAACTCCGTTGGTTTATAACCCTTATTTCATGTCTTCAAAAGTTGATGCCCCATCTTCTCTTGGAAAACTCGTTGGAAAAGGGTTTATATACGCACTTAACCAGTGGGGGTATAACATAGATGAAGCTGTGTCGGTTCCCTCGTTGTATAGAATAGATCTATGGAAGGGATGGGTTACTGTTGAGGATGCTTACAACATTCTTCCACTCCACAACCTTGTAGATAATCCGCATGTTTTTGAAACCCTGAGTTATGCTGAACTCACTCCAGGGATAATGAAAGAAATTGATTTCCCCCTATACAGTGATGGTAAAATGGAAAATGTAACTACTCTTGAGTATTTGATTAATCTCGCTTATTCAGCCAATGACATTATAAGTTCAATCATTCCAGAAGGTGCAAAGGAACTTTCGGCTGGTATTGTTCAGTTTAACAATATCTCATTTAAGGTTGACCTCAGTGCCAAACCCATGCGTAGATTGGTCCCGGGGAGTATAATGATCAACGGGAAAAATTTCAATCCCAACAAAGCGGTAAGAATTGCTGGACAAACCACGCTTCTCTCCACCGTCGCAAAATTACTTACCATAACAAAAGTAATTGATAAAAATGGAAATGAAGTTTCATTCCTCAAAAAAAATGAGGAAACAGGTGATTACTTTTTTGATACAGGAATACCAATGTGGATAGCTTTAAAAAAATATTTTGAATACCTTGGCAAAAAATATTACTCGATCCCACATAAACTCATTGATATTACCGGGGAGAACGATGTAAGGACAATTCAGCCAGATCTTACATACAACGCTTCTGACATCACTATTACACCCGAAAAGATTAAACCTGGTGACACGGTAGATATCAAGGTAAAAATAAGAAATTTAGGTGATATCCCTGTTAAGTCAGCAAAGGTTGAGTTTTACTATGATTCCACCCCCTGGTTGACAGTTGATAATCCAGATGGAGTGGACACATATGAGGGATTCCCAGCAGATGATATGGGTTCTCTTATGAAAATCGGTGAAAAAACAATTTCCGTAGGGAGCTACCCATCTACAAAGAATATGGAAATTCAATGGGATACACCAGAGGATCTCACAAATTACGACTATCCAATACACATATTTATCTCGGATGTACAAACTGATGAGAAGGACCTAAACACAGGAGAAAATTACAAAGAAGCATATACAGCTAACAATGGAAGTCTCTATGGAAGGTATACCTATGGTGTGGTAACGGTAGAAAAATAGAAAAACTGAATGCCAGAAGAATTGAGTCAGAAGAGAATTAAACTGGATTATCTTCTTTGATATAGGTAAGACATTTTTCCAAGTCATCAGAGAAAAATTCCCTGACTTTAGAAAGATAATTTTTATCAAGAAGAGGTTCATCGGGCAGCAGGCTCTCTGGAAGGATTTTCCCAATTCCAAGAACTGTATAGCGGATAGGATAAGTAAAAAAGTACCTCTGGAAGGGTCTCCTCCAATCATGTTTCTCCGTGATCTCACCTGAAAAGTAACGATTCAGCCACCTGCGGAATCGTAATTCCTTATCCTCAAAAGATTTATGAACTGGAGCAAGGGATATTTTTGATCTATCATAGGTTGTACCTGTGAACTTTGCGATTTTATCAAAAAAAGAAAAAGGATATTCTCGCAATTCATCATATAGAAGCACAAGAGGTTTTTCTCTGAAATTTTTTAAAACAAATTCTATTCTGGGCCAGAAGAGAAAATCCTCAATCTTCCACCAGCCATCATCATTTTCAATATCTAAAAAATCGTGCAACCTTCCGGCAAAACCATTTTTAACAAATCTCTTATACTCTGATGCCAGCCAGCTATCGTGTCTACGAAGAACGACTATCAACCTTGCATCGGGGTATTTTTCAGCAATTTTACCCACTTCCCGGTAGAACTGCCTGTCAAATTCATTGGAGACGAATATTTTTTCTACCTCAGAAGAATCAATTATTTTAAAAGCTTTCTTGTAAGATGTTCTCTGGATATACTTGACACCCTTTAAACATGGGAAAAATCTGTACTGGAGATAGGTGGTTCCTGTTTTTGCAAGTCCCACATGGAAGAACAATTCTTTTTTCATCTTCACACCTCTCTAAAAAGGATATGGAAAGGAGAAGAAATTGCAACGGGATGGAATTGTGAGAATTTTCTTTTTCCCCGTTATTGTACTTATTTTCCTTCCAGTTGCCATATTGATAGATGCTCTTTTGAGAAAATTTTTAAGAATAAAATACAAAAATAGAATTACAGCTTTTATTCTGGGCTTCTCATACACAACATGGCCCACCTTTACTGCTCTGGGCTCGTACTGGATCATTTATCTGGTGATCCTTAATCCGGTTAGTGTACATGTGTGGAACAGGAGGATAGGGAATAGATAACCAATTGTTGCACAATTTTGAAATAGTAAATTAAAGTATTTTAGGGCTGAGGAAATTTTTATGGTTAGGGGAAAGGCGATGTATAGTTGCCTCATTGATACCGTTTTCAGTAAAATAGTTTGAAACTTTATATGTGGCAAGGAGAACAGTTGTTCCTAGAGCTTGTTTAGTGAGAGGAAAGCGATGTAGAGATGTGCAATAAATGTTTAAGGTCATTTACACTAAAAGAAATTTTTTCTGGTAATTTTGTGATCTTTGTTAATAGCCTTCCTTTCCCAGCTATCATACAGAATCCCGCTGTTCCTGCTATTTTCTCAATTTTTGAAATTGTTTTGCATCTTTCGATTAAGATAAAGTATTTTTTAGAACTGATTTCTCTGCTTTGCTGGAGGAGTGTTTTTTGTCCGAGTGACCTGTAGAATCCGAACTTCAGAATAGTCTGGAGTTCTGGTGTTAACTCTATAAGAATGGGAATTTTGAACTGTCTGTTGTCAATTTTTACTATTTTTGTATTTGTATCAATTAAGAGTAAGTGTTTGATTCTAGGGAAATTCCAGAACCTTATCATAAGTGTTGTCCAGCAGGGGAGTTTTTTGGGGATGAATAATCTATCTTTTAGAGTATCACTGTTCATGAGATTCCGTCCAAGTCCAATTACACCGGTAAATCCCAGAAAAGGAAGAATAGTTGCCCCAGTATCCAAAGTTGAGCCGGGCGTGGAAATTTTCCTTGGGTGTTTTATATTCGCGGAAACAATCATCAAGAGATTTCTTCTTTTCCCTTTTTTCAATCTGAACCAGAAACTATTTTTATCTCATCTTTCACACTATTTTTCATATCTTCTTT
>JALTID010000132.1:0-908 GCA_027004335.1 bacterium | reverse complement strand
ACCGTATGGGGAGTGTAGAATTTTTTCGACAAAGTTGGTAATTAAATAATCTGAGCATGCGACTGCATTCAATATAGAATTTGAACCATCTCCATATTTAATGTTCTTACAACTTCTGGATGGATGCCCGTAAGGATGGTGGGTATCCAGAGTAAGTAGAAAAATACCAAATTTTTTCTTACTCTTTGATAAAGTAAGGAATTTTTTATACGCTAAATTAAAAAGAGAATCATCTAATAATCCCCAGCCACTTAGATAGGTTTTGTCCTTTAGGTCTGGTAATAACTCTTTACGCCCGAGCACTTCTGCAAATCCATGAGTCTTATAGAACTTACCTTTCCCAGCAAAATCGAGGTCTGCCCCCCCCATGTATACAAGATAGTATCCATTTTTACTCAGGAGATCTCCCAGGCAGATGGCAGACGGTAGGAATTGGTCAATACCAGACATTGAGTTTCCATTAGAGGAAGTTACTAAGGGTATCCCGCATTGGCTGGCCGTCATACCAGCAATAGTCCAGCCAGTAAAGGGGAGTTGCCTGATATCAGTGAAACTTATGCTTTTAGTTTCTAATTTTCGTAACCCTTTTATTAATCCCGGAAATAATTTTTCATCAAAGTAGGTTCTTTCCATGCTTTCCCCATAGATGAAAATTAAATTCTTATGTTTTTGGGTGGTAGGTTTAATGAATGGTTTTTTATAATAATGATTAAATGCTTCTACTTCTTGAGGGGTTAAGGTTTCTTCTCTTATAAAGGAAAAACTAGCCAGCTTGATGATAACTACAGTTGCAGGGTTTACGATAAGAGCAAAAAACATAAAAGTATACGAAAAAATGCGATAACTCTTATGGTGATTTCTCTTTGATGATACATTTACTATAAAAATAATCCATACCAGGAGTACAA
>JALTID010000131.1 GCA_027004335.1 bacterium | reverse complement strand
ATTTTCAGGAAGAGGCTTTTTGCGGTAGGAGAGATTCAGATTTTCAAGAATAATATCCAGAAGAAAATCAAGAAGGATAATGGCAAGGATAACCCAGAGAACAGCTGTAGCATTCATCATTAACATATTATGGGTTGTGGGTTTGTAAACAAGATGACCAATCTTTAAACTTCAGTTACCATGGTTATATTTTATAAAAAATAAAGGAAAAGGAGGTGGAACTATGAAGATCGCCATGGTCGCACCTCTCTTTGAAAGTGTACCTCCCAAACTATATGGAGGTACCGAAAGGGTGGTTCACTATCTCACAGAAGAACTGGTGAGAAGGGGCCACGAGGTTACTTTATATGCCAGTGGAGACTCAAAAACTTCAGCCAGATTGATCCCCATAGTTCCTAACGCATTGAGACTGGCTGGAGTTAAAGATCCAGTTCCATATATTCTGATGCAGGTGGAAAAAGTGATAAGAGATTCTGAAATTTATGACCTGGTTCATTCCCACATAGATTATTATTTGTTTCCTTTCTCTCGGTATACAGAGACACCTATTATACACACGACGCATGGGAGACTTGATCTACCCTACCTGACGGAAATGGTAAAAAAGCATCCAGAAATCAGACTTACAGCAATCAGCGAATCGCAGAAAGAGCTTTTGCCTGAAGGTAATTTTCTGGGAGTCGTTTATCATGGATTACCGGAGGATCTTTACACATTTAGTGAAAACCCTGAGGATTATGTTGTTTTCGTTGGAAGAATTTCTCCTGAGAAAAGACTTGATCTTGCTATCAAAGCTGCGATTAAGGCAGGTATTAAGATCAAAATTGCCGCAAAAATTGATAGAGCTGACAGGGAGTATTATGAGAGGGAGATAAAAGAACTTATGAAACACCCCCTTGTAGAGTATGTTGGAGAGATAAATGACAGTGAAAAAAATGAACTTGTGGGGAAAGCAAAGGCTCTGTTGATGCCCGTTGATTGGCCTGAACCCTTTGGTCTCACAGCTATTGAAGCTCTGGCATGTGGAACTCCAGTTATTGCCAGGCCCTGTGGTGCGCTCCGCGAAACTATTATAGATGGGGAGACAGGATACCTAAGAAACTCTCTTGAAGAACTTGCAGACGCAATCAAAAATGTAGAAAAAATAGAGAGGAAACAGTGCAGGAAACATTTTGAGGAAAATTTCACAGTGGGGAAAATGGTCGATAATTATGAAAAGATTTATCAGAGGTTAATAAAAGAAGAACAATCCTATTACTATTTAAAGGAGGAAAAATTTGGAGAAAAAACTAATAGATGGTGAGTGGTATGTACTTTATTCAGACATAGTACCAAACATAAAGAAGCACACATTGAAGGAACATGACGCCTTTGTTGTCCTTGACCAGAATGCAGAAATATCGTGCCAGGGAGAATCTGAACAGGGATATTATTTTAGAGACACAAGGTTTCTGAGCGGACTTGAATTTTCTTTTGCAGATAAGAAATTAATCTACTTATCATCAGACATAGGTAACCTGGGAGCAGAGGTAAGGTCAATATTTACCAATCCAGATATGGAGGTAAGTGGAATATTTCTGCCGAGATCTTCTCTATATGTAAAAAAATCATTTGCTTTGATGGATGATGATCTCTGGGGGAATTTTCACATAGAAAATTTTTCTGATAAAAAAATAGAAACTTTTATAACAATCTGCATCAAGGCTGATTTCAAAGATATTTTCGAGGTGAGAGGTGAAAGGAGAAAAAAAAGAGGTAAAAACTCTATGCCATCCATTCATGATAAAACAATCATTTTTTCCTACCTTGGACTGGATAAGATCACAAGGAAAACTTTCTTTACGGTAAGCAATGAATTTCAATTACTTAATGTAACTGTAGAGGACTCTGTTGCTACTGCAAGGATAAAAATTCCAGTTGTTCTTTCCCCTGCAGGAGATAGGAGAAACTCTGTAGATATAACTTTCAGGACTTCCATGGAGGATAAAGAAATCACTGAAAGTTACTCAGAGGTCATTGCAAAGAGAAGAGAAAAGCTCCTGGAGTATTTAAAAAAGATAACTCTTATAAGGAGTGACAACGAAAAGGTAAATGAGGTCCTCTCGAGAGCAGCTAAGGATCTGAATCTTATGATAACTCTGGTGGGAGACTCTCCTGTTGTATATGCTGGTATTCCATGGTTTTCCACAATTTTTGGAAGGGATTCCATTATAACCGCCTATCAACTTCTGCCGTGGTATCCAGAATTGACAAGAGGAACCCTGAAAGTTCTATCAAAATATCAGGGAGAAAAATTTGATGATTTTACTGAAGAAGAACCCGGTAAAATTCTCCATGAGCTAAGGAGAGGGGAAATGGCAAATATGCGTGAAATCCCCTTTATTCCTTATTATGGGAGTGTAGATTCAACTCCGCTATTTATAATTCTTGCATGGAATTATCTTTTTAACAGTGGAGATTCAGAGTTTATAAAAGATATATGGGAACACATTATAGAAGCTTACAGATGGATCACAGATAAGTCTCACAATCCTCTTCTATCTGATGAAGGTTTTTTATATTACGTGAAGAGGTCTCCAAAAGGATTATCCAATCAGGGCTGGAAGGATTCCTGGGATTCTGTTTTTTATAAAAACGGGAAGCTTGCCAGGCCACCTCTTGCTCCTGTAGAAGCGCAGGGATACAGGCATAGGGCGATGCTGGATTATGCTGATCTGGGGAGATTTTTAAAGAAGATAACAGATGAAGAATATTCCGATATAAAGAAGAAAGCCAGTAAATTCAGGCAGAGAATAAAAGAGTACTTCTATGATAAAAAGAGAAAAATTTTTGCACTTGCAATTGATGGGAAAAAGAAAAAATGTTCTATAAAAACCTCCAATATGGGCTATCTTCTCTTTGCTGAGGCTGTAAGTAGAAGTGACGCAGAACTTATTCATCATTCTCTTTCAGAAAGTGACATATACAATGGCTTTGCCATAAGAACTCTTTCAGAAAAGGAGGCGAGGTACAACCCGATTAGCTATCACAACGGATCGGTATGGCCCCATGATAACAGCATAATCTGTGATGGTTTTTCAAAATATAGTTTCAGAGAGAAAATAGGAGAGATTTTCATGGGAATAACTGAAGCTGCTTCCTATTATCCTAATTACAGGATACCGGAGCTCATCGGAGGATTTCCTCTCAGCGAGTTTCATGGACCAGTACCCTATCCCACAGCGTGTTTCCCCCAGGCGTGGGCCAGCGGGAGTGTTTTTCTTATGTTAAAGGCAATGCTTGGAATTAAGTTAGACGCTCTTAATAAAATTATTTCTTTTAACAAACCTCATCTCCCCGCAGGAATAAACAGTATCCTGATAGAAGATCTTCCAGCTGGAGGAGGAAAGTTTTCTATATCAGTTACAAGAAATGAGGGAGGGATTGCTGTTCAGATAAGAAAAAAACCATCGGGCTGGAAGATCGAGATCAGATAGTTTTTGCCTTACCCTCGTTCCACTGCTATAATTTTAATAAAAAGGGAGGATCATATTTCAATGAAACAGTTACCTATTGGATTAAACAGCCTAAAAACGATTATCAATGAAGGATTTTTATATGTTGATAAAACGAGGCAGATATATGAACTTATCCGCAGTGGAAGATACTATTTCCTTTCTCGCCCCAGGAGATTCGGGAAGACTCTAACTGTGGATACTTTAAAAAATATTTTTGAGGGAAATAAAAAACTACTCAAAGGATTATATATTTATGACAAATGGGACTGGAATAAAAAATATCCTGTGATAAGAATAGATTTCAGTGAGATTAATGCAGATACACCAGAAATATTTCTTAAAACCCTTTCTGACACACTTATGGGGATTGAGGAAAGTCTTGAATTACCAGGATGTAACAGAGAAATTTATAGCAGTTATTTCCTCTGTTTGATCAAAAAGGCTTACCAGAAATACAAAATGCCGGTGGTAGTTTTAATTGATGAATATGACAAACCAATTTTAGATAACATAGAAAATCCTGAGCAAGCGGAAAAGATAAGGGATCTTCTGGCAAATTTTTATGGAGTATTAAAGGGTCTTGATGAGTATTTAAGATTTGTATTTTTAACTGGAGTTACAAAATTCAGTAAGGTTAATCTTTTTAGCAAACTTAACAATCTCGAGGATATAACCATTGATAAAAGATATTCTGCTCTTTGTGGATACACCCAGGAAGAGCTTGAGAAATACTTTTCTGGGCATTTAAATGGAGCAGATCTTGAGCAGGTAAAGTTATGGTACAATGGTTATAGCTGGTTAGGTGAGAAAGTGTACAATCCTTTTGATATATTGTTGTTTATTTCTAAAGGATTTTCCTTTTGTTCCTACTGGTTTGAGACAGGGACACCAGCATTTTTGATGAAGTTGATGAAAAAACAGAAGTATTTTATACCTGATCTTGAGGAAGTAAAGGCTACAGATGAATTATTGAGTAGCTTTGATGTTTATACTATGGAAATAGAAGCCCTTTTGTGGCAAACGGGGTACTTAACCATCAGGGATATAAGACAAGCTCTGGATATGAGTAACATATATTATCTCAGTTACCCAAATCTTGAAGTCAAGAAGAGCCTTAACAATACCATATTGAAATTTTTAACTGATTTAACTACAGATCCCAAAACAAGACTTCTCTCCGAAGTAGAAGAATACCTTTTAGAAGGGAGAGTAGATGATTTAATAAATAACTTTAAAGCCCTATTTTCCTCAATTAGTTATACGAATTTTACAAAAAATGAGATTGACACCTATGAAGGTTACTATGTAAGCGTAATCTATACCTACCTTGCATCACTGGGGGTAACGCTTATTACAGAAGATGTGACCAATAAAGGGAGGATAGATTTAACAGTTATTGTAAAAGACAAAGTTTATATTCTGGAATTTAAGGTAAAGGCGAATTTTTCAGAGGATAAATCACCTCTGGATCAGATAAAGGAGAAGAAATATTACGAGAAATATCGGGGAAAATATAAGGAGATATATTTAATTGGGATCACCTTTAGCAAAGAAGAGAGGAATATTGTTTCGTCTCAGTATGAAAAATTGTAAAGGGGATAGATAATAATCTTCCCTTGGGGTACATCGTGTAAAGTATTTACTCACTGAAAAGGTCGCTGAGCGCGGTAGAAGTGTCCCCTCGACAAGCTCGGAGCCATGTTAAGGTTGCTGAACAAAGCCGAAGCAGTCTGGATGTGCTTGGCCCTTCGATTACACTCAGGAACCTCACTATAAGGGATAAACAAGGTTGGTAAGTGTGTTGTCATTCTCGCTCCCGAGTGACCATGCTAAAGAAAAATAAGTGCACTGTGTTGATCACCTCTTGCTAAACTCGGGCATTTCCTTTGAGAGGCACGGGGCTTTGATAAGCATGAAAAATCTCAAGATCACTGAGCTGTGTCGAAGTGACCGGGAGTTAAATCAATGTCTCTTTACTTACTGATTGGGGAGTTGAGTAAAAGGGAAGAGTATGTATATGCGCATCTAAACAATTTTTGCCTCACCCTTATTCCACTGCTATAATTTAAGAAAACAGGGGGGTAAATAATGGAAGAAGAAAAATATGAAGAAAATGTGTAAAAAGGTAAGCTGATAGTGAAAGTTAAGAGATTTATTTTGGGAGCAGCGTTTACCAACACATATATTTTAGTTGATGAAGATACAAACTGTGGAATAATCATTGATCCTGCAGATGAGACGGAGCTACTTTTAAATTACATTGAGAAAGAAAGTATAAATCTGAAATACATTATCCTTACCCATGGGCATTTTGACCATGTAGGTGCAGCTGCGCCGCTAAAAAGAAAAACCGGTGCAAAAATTGTTATAAACAAAAAGGAAATAGAGACTCTCAAAAGTGTCCCCCTTCAGGCAAGATTATTTGGGCTTTCACCGCCGGAAGTCCCTGCTCCCGATATTTTTGTGGAAGAAGGAGATACAATTAACTGCGGGGAGATCCAGTTGAAGGTAATTGAGACACCAGGGCACTCTCCAGGAGGGATTTCCCTCTATAACGAAAAGGAAAAAATTCTCTTCAGTGGTGATGCTCTTTTTAGAAGAAGTATAGGCAGAACTGATCTCCCCGGAGGCAATTTTGAAATTTTGATAAGATCAATTAAAGAGAAGTTGCTTACACTTCCCGGTGATGTTAAAGTATATTCAGGACATGAGGAGCCAACCACCATTGAGGAAGAGAGGAAATTTAACCCATTTTTGCAGGAAGGAGGTTACCTCTGAACAGATTAAAGGATAAAAAAATTCTTGTGGGTATAACAGGCGGGATAGCAGCATATAAAAGCTGCGAACTGGTACGCCTTCTTGTAAAAAGGGGTGCCAGTGTAAATGTCGTTATAACAGAAAATGCAAAAAAATTCATCACTCCCCTCACCTGCCAGACTCTCTCGGTGAATCCTGTAATTGAATCTACTTTTGACACTATTCATGGTGCAGAAATAAAACATATAACCCTCCCCGATGAAGCTAATGCCTTTGTGGTAGCACCTGCTACTGCAAATTTTATCGGAAAATTGACTTCAGGAATTGCAGATGACTTTATTACTACAATTTCCCTTGCGTATACCAGACCGATCCTGATTGCACCGGCAATGAATGTTCATATGTATGAGAACAAAATCGTCCAGAGGAATATCAGCACGCTGAGAAAATTTGGGCATATTATCATAGAACCCCGTGAAGGATCTCTCGCATGTGGTTATGAGGGGAAGGGAAGGATGGAGGAACCTGAAAAAATTGTGGAGGTAATAGAGGATCTTCTCACTCCAAAGGATTTTAAAGGAATAAAAGCTGTTGTAACAGCTGGACCCACAAGGGAACACCTTGACCCGGTAAGATTCATATCAAATCCATCCACGGGGAGGATGGGCTATGCCCTGGCAAAGAAGCTATCTCAGAGAGGTGCAGATGTTTACCTGATCTCAGGCCCTACAGAAATTGAAGCACCAGATGGTGTAAAAGTTATAAAAGTCACTTCATCTACTGAGATGTTAAAAGCAGTAGAAAAAAATACCCAGGGGGCAAAACTCTTCATAGGTGCCGCTGCTGTGGCTGATTTTAAACCTGAGAAAAAACACAAACAGAAGGTAAAGAAAGAGTCAAAGGAAAATAAACAGATTCTGACCCTTGTTAAAACTCCAGATATAATTTTCAGTGTGGCTAAGAAGATGAAGGATGGAATCGTTATGGGGTTTGCCGCTGAAACTGAAAAGGTTGTGGAACATGCCGTAGAAAAAATGAGAAGAAAAAATCTTGATCTTATTTTTGCCAATGATCTTACAGCAGAAGGGGCAGGATTTGGAAGCGAGACAAACTACGGAACCCTGATCTTCAAAAATGGCACACAGAAAGGATTTGATCTTCAGAACAAGGATGACCTGGCAGATGCAATTTTAGATGAAATAAAAAATCTTCTTTAATTTTCCTTCTTAGAATCAATAGCAAGATTGGCAAGGGAATCAGCCCTCTTATTCTGTTCTCTGGGTATATGAGTAAAAGTTGTTCTCCTGAAATTAGAAAGAAGCGACTTAGCCTTTATGAACAGAGTTATTATATTGGGACTTTTTACCCTATATTCTCCCCTTAACTGCTTTATCAACAATTGAGAATCACTTCTTATCTCCAATTCCTCTGCACCTAACTCCAGCGCCTTTTTAAGAGCCAGTAGAAGAGCTGTGTATTCCGCCTGATTGTTGGTAGCTATTCCCAGGTATCTGTGTCCCTCGAATATTGTATTACCCTTTTCATCATAGATCACGAAGCCAACACCTGATTTTCCCGGATTGCCTCTGGAGGCACCATCGGTATAGATAATAAATTTACTCTTCTTCATCAAGATCAGTAAAAGATCTGAAGGGTTCCCTTTTGAGAATTCCCTCTTTATCTTTTATCAAAAGTTCAACTTTTTTCTCCGCCTCTTCAAGAACTTCTGCTGCTTCCCTCACAATAGCAACACCTTCTTCAAACTCCTTTAAAGCCTGATCAAGAGGGATATTACCATCTTCGAGGTCCTTAACTATTTCCTCAAGCCTTTTAAAAATAGCTTCTATGTCCTTATTCTTTTTTCCCCTGCTCATGATACCATTTCCAGAAGTGAAGTAAATACTTTCCTGCCATCGTCTCCACCTAAAATTGTCTCCGCCATCCTCTCAGGATGCGGCATCATCCCTAACACATTTCCCTTTTCATTTATGATACCGGCAATATTATTCACAGATCCATTGGGATTTGCTTCTTCAGTGATCTCACCATCCTCTGTTGAATAACGAAAAACCACCCTTCCATTATTCTCTAATTCTTTTACAATATCTGGAGGGGCGTAGTAATTCCCCTCTTTATGGGCAATGGGCATCTTAACAATTTCCCCTTTTTTAAAATGTCTGGTAAAGGGTGTTTTGTTATTTTCCACCCTGAGGTAGACATCCTCACAGATAAATTTCAAATTCTTATTAACCATAAGGGCACCGGGAAGAAGCCCGCTCTCCACAAGAACTTGAAATCCGTTGCAGATCCCTATAACAAGTCCACCCTTCTCTGCAAAGTTTATTATCTCGCTCATTATGGGAGAAAATCTTGCAATGCCCCCAGCCCTCAAATAATCACCATAGGAAAAACCACCAGGCACAATCACAACATCCACATTCTGGAGATCCCTCTCCTTGTGCCATAGATGAACTGCTTCCTGCTCCACAACATTTTTTGCAACATAGAAGCAATCTCTTTCACAGTTGGAGCCAGGAAAAATAACAATTCCAAATTTCATTTCTCTTCTTTTATCTCTACCTCAAAATCTTCAATAACTGTGTTTGCTAAAAGCTTCTTAGCCATGTCTTCCAATTGTAACTTTGCCTTTTCTGGATCCGTTTCATCAAGCTCAATGTAGAATTCCTTACCCAGTCTTACATCTTCTACATTGCTGTACCCCAGTCTGTGCAATGTTTGCAGAATCGTTTTCCCCTGAGGATCCAGTACGCTTTTCTTCAGATAAACATGGATTTTTGCTCTCATCCTTACTCTCCACAAATTCTCCTGCAAACCTCTTCATATGCCTCTTCTACAAAACCAAGGTCCTTTCTGAATCTATCCTTATCTAAAACATAATCATCTGGCTTATTCCACAATCTTGAACCATCTGGAGCAAATTCATCTCCCAGAAGGATCTGACCATCATGGCGGCCAAATTCAAGTTTAAAATCAATAAGTTTTATGTTTCTCTCATCAAAGAATTTCTTAAGAATATCATTCACCTTCAACGCTGCATCTACCATGTATTTTAATTCCTCAGGGGTAGCAAGATTGAGATATTTTATATGCCAGTCGTTTATCATGGGATCATCTAATTCATCGCTTTTGTAAAAATACTCCACAATGGGAAAGGGAAATTCAATTCCAGCTTCCAGTCCCAGTCTTCTGGCAATGGAACCAGCAGCGTAATTTCTAATGACTAACTCAACTTTCACAATATCAAGTTTTTTAACGAGCATCTCTCTGTCATTTAAAACTTCCACAAAATGCGTGGGGATCCCGTTTTCTTCAAGGAGGGTAAAAATTTTAGCTGTAATTTTATTATTGATTATCCCCTTGTTTTTAATTATTCCCTTTTTCTTACCATTGAACGCAGTCGCATTATCGGTAAAGTGCTGGATCAGAAAATCCGGGTTATCAGTGGCAAACATTACTTTAGCTTTACCCTCGTACACCTTTTCTCTTTTTTCTACCATTTTGTATCTCCTTTCTTATTATTCAAATACTCTTTTAAAAATATAGTCAATATTTCTGGTTTAATACCCGTGATCAAAAAGTTCCTCAAGTTCTTTTTCAGA
>JALTID010000130.1 GCA_027004335.1 bacterium | reverse complement strand
CTGAGGAGGGAGAGAAATTGAGTGAATATAAAAAACAGGTTCTTTCTACTGAAGCCAAGGTTGGCTTTTTTTCCGCAATAATAATGATCCTCCTGATTTTTGTTGCGATAAAACTCACCGGATGGAAATGGAGTGAGAGAAAGGGATATATTCTTTATGCCTATTTTGATAATGTTGAGGGGCTTTCACCTGAAGCTGCTATTGCAATAGCCGGGATTAAAGTGGGAAAAGTTGTTAAGGTATCTCTGGTAAGTAACAGGGCTAGGGTAAAATTAAAAATTTTTTCCAGAATCAAGATTAAAAAAAACGCAGTGGCAATAATAAGGACAAAAGGGATACTGGGGGAAAAGTACATTGAGATCAAAAATCAGGGTCCTGAGGTTTTCCTCTCTGATGGAGAAACAATTAAGAAGAGCATGAGTCCTCCTGATTTTGAGAAGATGATAAATGAATTGAGTGTGGTTACCCTCAGACTTGGGAAAATTGCAAGCTCTCTCTCCAGTGTGTTTGCAGGAAAAAGTAATCAGAAAAAGTTAGCCTCCATCGTGGATAATGTGCGCCTATCAGTAATTAACCTGAATAATTTTATCCAGGACTTAAACAAAAAGGTTAGAGTGGTAAATGGGGAAGTTGTTCCTGCCCTCAAAAATTTTAAAGATATATCTTATCAGGTTAAACGTGATCTTCCAGTAATAGTTAACAAGTATAATGAAATAGTTACAAACCTCGGGAATGTGCTCAAAAAGAGCAGTCAGGATATTAATAAGTCACTTGCAGACCTGAAACAATCAATGGAAGATATTGAGCCTGCTTTGAAAAACCTTAAAGAGGTCCTCCAGAAATTGAATAAGGGTAAAGGCACTATTGGAAAACTCTTAACTGATGAAACCACAATCAATAGAATAAATACTTCTGTTAAGAAGGTGAATACGATTCTTGATAAGATAAATGCTATTGCTGTGAGAATAGATTATCAGGGTGAGTATCAGCTTAATAGGTCCGCCGAAGCGGGGTGGAAGAGTTATTTTAATTTTTCCTTTGATCCAGATAAGAAGAAGAGTTATATCTTTGGCATTGTGGATGATCCCACTGGTAGGACAACATGGAAGGAAGAAACAGTTATAACTGAAAGTGGTGGGGCTTCCACTGAAAAAACTACAAGAGAATATATAAGGGAAAATAAACTAAAAGTAAACCTTGAATATGCAAGGCATTTTGGGTCCCTAACATTAAGGGGAGGGATAATACAGAATAAAGGAGGGATCGGATTTGATTACTCGTTCTTAAATAGGCACCTGCAGTTTACTTTGGAAGCTTTTGATTTTGGAAGATCCACAAATCCATATTTGAGAGGAAGGTTAGCTTTCTGGCCATGGAGATACTTCTACCTTGTGGGGGGGAGCAGCGATTTCATGAACTATAAAGAGCCCCCAATTTATTTTATGGGAGCGGGTATCACATTTACAGACTCTGACCTGAAATATGTCTTTAGTTTCCTTCCCGGAGGTGTTTCTAAGTGATAAAAGTCAGAGTTCAGGGGAAGGAGTATAGTTTCCCTGATGGTAGATGGAGTCTGGCTGAACTTCTTGGAAGTGTGGGGTATGGTATTCCTCTGCCCTGTGCTGGATTGGGTAATTGTGGGAAGTGTCAGATAAGGGTAAGGGGGAATGTGGAGATAGTGGAAAGTGACAGGAAACTTATTCCTGAAGAGAGACTGAAAGGTGGTTATATCCTTGCCTGCAGGAAAAGAGCAATTTCTGGTGTCGTGGAAGTGGAACTCCCACCTGTTAAAGAGAGAAAAGTTACCCATATAGAAGAAGCTGTAGTAGATGTTGTTACAGGAGGAATGGACCTGGGTACTACTTCAATAGTGCTTAATTTTCTTCCAGAAGAAGGGGGTGAAGTTTTTTACTCTTCTTCTTTTTTAAATCCTCAATCAAATTACGGGGCGGATGTGATAAGTAGAGCTACCTTTATAGGTGATAAAGAAGAAAATCTCAGATTATTGCAAAAGAAAGTAGCAGATAAGATTAGTAGGGAGATAGAGGAGGTAAAAAGAATTTCAGGAGTTGATAAAATAAAACTCCTCGCAGTGGCAGGAAATTCAATTATGGAACATATTTTTTCAGGTAATAATCCTCTTCCCCTTACTACTTTTCCCTTTAAGTTATCCTTCAAAAATGGTTTTGAGATGGAAGGAAGGGATTTATTTCTTGATTCAGTAGAAAAGGTATATTTTTTTCCACTGATCGGGTCCTATGTAGGTGGTGATACAGTGGCCCTTCTTGTAGATATTGATCCCTTCTCTTCATCTGCTAAAAGAGTTATCCTTGATATTGGCACCAATGGTGAAATAGTTGTACAGAATGAGAGGGAATTTCTTGCCACTGCTGCATCTGCAGGTCCGGCTTTTGAAGGGGGAAACATAAAATTCGGGATGAGAGCTGGAGAAGGGGCAATTGAAAGGGTGTGGATGGAAGATGAGAGACTTAGATTGGATGTAATTGGTGATAAACCACCGGAGGGAATATGTGGCTCTGGGATAATGGATGCAGTTGCCCTTATGGTTAAGGAAGGGGTGGTTGACCCTGATGGGGCAATCTGTTCACCAGCTGAGATAGATTCCCCGCTTTTTAACAGGGTGGTAGAGAAAAATGGAGAGAGAGTTTTTATTCTTTACAGGGATGCAAAGAGGGAGATTTATTTAACCCAGAAGGATATCAGGGAATTCCAGCTTGCAAAGGGGGCAATAAGAGCAGGGATTGAAGTATTAATGAATAAACTTGGACTTCAGTGGGATGAGATTCATGAGGTAATTGTTGCCGGCGCCTTTGGTAGTTATTTAACTGAGGAGGGTTTAACTGGGGTGAATATGGTCCCTGAGAAAATTGGGGATAGAATAAAGTTTGTTGGAGATGGTGTAATAAGGGGGATTCGCAGGGTGCTTGAAAATGGGGATTTAGAATTACCAGAAAAAATTGCAGAGGAAGTTGAATATCTGGAACTTTCTCTTGAAGAGAATTTTCAGGATCTCTTTTTAAATTCACTTGCCCTTAAGGAGTATTAGATGCTGGTGCTTATACAGAGAGTGGAGAGATGCAGTGTGAAGGTGGATGAAGAGGTGGTGGGTAAGATAGGTAAAGGGATGTGTGTTTTTTTAGGGATAAAAAAAGGTGATAGAGAAGAATTTGCAGACTGGCTTGTGGAAAAGATTTCGGGTCTCAGGATCTTTGAAGATAAAGATGGTAAAATGAACCTGAGCATAAGAGAAACAGAGGGTGAATTCCTGATTGTGTCACAATTCACCCTTTATGGGAATTGCAGAAAGGGGAAAAGACCCTCTTTTGATAAAGC
>JALTID010000129.1 GCA_027004335.1 bacterium | reverse complement strand
GTATAATAGACTTCTAAGAAAGGAAACATTAAAATCTGGATTGCTTTCAATTCCCGGGATTGGTCCGCGGAGGGTTAAACTTCTCTGGGAAAGATTTTCTTCTCTTAAAGAAATGGCTGAGAATCCTGCAAGAGTCGCAGATATATTGAAAATTCCTTTTTCAAAAGCTGAAAAGATATGTGATAATATAAGGCATCTGGTAGAGATTAACTCTTCTGAAATTTCCTCATAAGGAGAAGAATATCATCCTCGCTGATTTCTTCGTTGGAGAGAGTTCCATGCTGTTTTATCATTTCTATGATCCTCAGGGGCTGTGGCCATTCAAGGGAATTAAGTATAAGCTCTGTGGTTTCTTCTGAGAGAGGTATATCTGCCAGGTGAGAAAATCTTTCAACAATAGCTTTTTTAACTTCATAAGGGGGGGAAGGAAGATAAAAGTAATCTCCCTCATCATCTCCCAGTTTTCTCAGTTCATCTATGATTCTATCTTCACATCTTCCCCTGTAAGTTATGATCATATTGTTTGTTCTCTTTTTCATTACCTCTTTTAACTGCTCCTGCGTCTCTTCCGGAAAGAAATTTATATTATCAAAGATAAAGAGGTCCCCTTCACAGGTGAATTTTCTTCCAGGGATCACAGTGTTTATTTTGTATTTTGTCCCAAGTGAATCCGAAATATACTTGACAAGATGACTTTTTCCCGAGCCTTTTTCACCGCAGAAAATTAGATACTTGATCTGGGGAAAATTTTTGATAAATTCATGAACCTTTTCTTTTACCGGGGTGGTGTCGTCAACGGCAAAAAAATTTTCAAGAGTTTCCCACTTTTTCAAAATCCTCTTACCTCCGATGCTGATGAAATAGATATATCATTTTCCATAATCTCTATGGAGAAATTATTTATAAGCTGGGGGGTATCAAAATCCAGTTCTAAATAGTTGCCTGTTATTTTCCATTCGCCTGCTACTGTTCCGTTGTTTATTACCCCAATGGTGACTTCACCATTCCATGGTGAACCATCTTTTGCCCAGTTAAAATTGTAGAGGAAAAGTTTGTTGAGAGTTACTTCTGAGGGGCAGCTTATATCAATCTTCCGAAAATTTTTACCTGTAAATTGAGTAGAAATTTTTCCATCATTAAGTTGAGTTACACCTTCTCCATTTATTGAAAATGTACAATTTGTTAGAAGTGAGGAATATGTTTCAGGAGGAGTTTCGCAGGTGAATTCACTCATGTATGTGAGAATCTCATTGTTTTTTTCTTTTGTGCCTTTGAATCTTGCACACACAGGAGTTGTTGTAGGTATAGAGTTAGATAGAGATATTTCCCCGGTATCTTCTATTTCCTTCTCCCAGCATTTTTTGGGAGGGTTACCACAGTAGAGGAAAAAAGTTGTTTTATCAGGACTGATCCCTGACGAAGAGTATAGGGGCGTCCATGATATAGTAATCTGGTCTTTAGAAAAATCCATATTTGAACCAGCATCCCATAGAATTACTGTTCCAATATTTGTTATGATTCCGGCAGCTCTAGTAAGAATCTGGATATATTTTTCTCCTTCTGAACTCTGAATACCAAGGACTCTTTCTACTCCGTTGAGATAAACTTCATCTCTGGTAAGGTGAAAGATGAAATTTCCGCTGGAGTTTGTAGTGGTTTTGAAGTCAGGTTTTTTTAGTTTATTTGCCGAAATTGATTGAGTATCACCCACGGATAAAGTAACTTCTGTGATAGCTGGTGTATATCTATCTGATAAAATTTTACCTTTAATCTGATAATCATAGGGGGTTCTGGAGCAAGCAGCAGGTAAAATAGTTAATAGAAGAAGATATAATTTTTTCCACTTCATAAATACCATTTTATTTTTTTTCAACTTTTTTGCCAACAGAAAGGTGGTATTCAGGAAGATCTTGAAATATAAACCTATTATTGGTAATATTTTTCTAAAAAATGCGGGAGGTAGCAGGAATGTATGCATCAGTTCCAGAGATGTTTTATGCCAGAGCGAGGGAGAAGAGTGATGCTACTGCTGTGATGAGAAAAGTAAATGGAACATGGGAGAAGATTTCATGGAAAAAATTAGCAACAGATGCAATGGATTTTGCCTCAGGGTTAATTGAACTTGGAATCCATGCGGGGGACAAAGTTGCAATCCTCTCCAATAACAGCTATGAGTGGATGGTGACAGATGTTGCTGTTATGACTGTACAGGGTGTTGATGTGCCCATATATGCAACAAATATTCCTCCCCAGGTGGAGTATATATTGAATGATTCAGAGTCTGTGGCGGTGGTATGTGAAGATCAAAATCAGCTTGATAAGGTTTTTGAAATTAGAGGTAATGTTGAAAAATTAAAATATGTTATTGCCGTGGAAGGAGAGGGTGATGGAGTAATAAGTTTTTACGATCTCATTGAAAAAGGGAAAAAGGCTGGTCATCATAAAGAGGCGGAGGAAAGACTCAAAAAAATAGATAAAGATGATCTTGCCACAATAATTTATACCTCTGGAACCACGGGAGATCCAAAGGGTGTTATGTTAACCCACCGTAATTTTGTTTCAGATGTTGTTGGTACCTATGAAGTTGTTAAGGTCCTGCTTGAAGAGGAGGTTCTTCTTGCTTTTCTCCCATGGACTCACTCCTTTGGAAGAACAGCTGATCTATATCTTAGTGCATATCATGGTCAGGGGGTTATGGCAATAGCGGAGAGTATTCAGAAAGTCCCGGAGAATATTCAGGAGATAAAACCCACGATGTTTGCTTCTGTCCCCAGGATATTTGAAAAAGTTTATAATAAGATAATCTCCGAGGTTGAACAGGGGCCCACTTTGAAGAAGAGAATATTTTACTGGGCACTGAATGTTGGGAAAAAATGGGCGAAGTACAATCTTGAAGATAAACCTGCACCATTTTTTCTTGAGATGCAGAAGAATCTTGCTGATAAACTTGTATTTGCAAAAATCAGAGAAGCACTGGGAGGGAGATTGAAATTTACAGCTTCAGGTGGTGGACCTCTTTCAAAGGAATTGGGAGAAATTTTTTATGCTATGGGGATTAAGATAATTGAAGGCTATGGACTTACTGAGACTTCCCCGATTGTTACAGTTAATCCGCCCATGAGGCCAAAATATGGTTCCATAGGAAAACCCATCCCCGGGGCGCAGTTAAAAATTGCTGAAGATGGTGAGGTCCTGATAAAGGGACCTATGGTTATGAAGGGGTATTACAACAAGCCTGAGGCAACAAAAGAGGCAATAGGTGAAGATGGTTGGTTTCATTCTGGTGATATTGGACAGGTAGATGAGGAAGGATATTTTTTTATAACTGACAGAAAAAAAGATATAATTGTCACCGCAGGAGGGAAAAAT
>JALTID010000128.1 GCA_027004335.1 bacterium | reverse complement strand
GACTACTGCCAGAGTGGGATATAAAACAGTTTCTCATGAGTTTCTAAGAAGAATGTTGATAGAACAGAAGATTGTTGTTATAATTTTTGGTACAGGTTACGGCTTGACCAGTGAAGCTCTTGAAAGTTTTGATTATATTCTGCAACCTGTAAAAGGAAAGGGTGATTATAATCACCTTTCTGTGAGGTCAGCAGCCTCAATAGTTATTGATAGGGTTTTCAATTGTTGAGAAGAAGGAGATGAGAAAATGATGATTGAGGGTGTAGAAGAAAAATTTTCACGAGGGGATCTTCCCGCGATACATCCCGGCGACACAGTTAGAGTCTATTTCAGGGTAAAGGAGGGGAATAAAGAAAGAGTACAACCCTTTGAAGGAGTGGTAATTGCCATTAGAGGGGATGGCACCAAAAAAATGTTCACGGTGAGGAAAATTTCTTTCGGGATAGGAGTGGAAAGGATATTTCCCTACAATTCTCCTCTGATTGAGAAAATAGAGATCAAGCAGCGAGGGAGAGTGAGAAGAGCAAAACTTTACTATCTCAGGAAGAAGGTGGGGAAAGCAGCAAAGATCAAGCCACTTAGAGTTGTAAAGAAGAAAGAAAGTTAGTAAGTTTAAATGGAACTGAGAGATTTTTTTCTTCAGAGTGTGGGGCCTTTTTACGGAACTAAGAAGTTTTCTTTTAAGGAAGGGATAAATGTATTTTCTGGGGGGAACGGGTCTGGAAAGACGACATTGGCCTATTCTTTTTTTTCTATACTGGATGATGAACTCTGTTTGAAGGAGAAGAAGAGATTAAAGCCATGGGTACCGCAGGATTCACCTTCAAGGGCTGGGATTGTTTTTTCCAGAAATGATAGGATCTTTAAATTGATAAGAGATATAGAATCTCTTGGAATTGTTCTTCAGGAGAAAAAATCAGGGAAATTTATTGCTGTGGCTAAAGGGAAAGAAGTAGAAGATTTTCTGGTGGATGAATTGGATTTTCCTCTCCCCAGTGATTTTCGGGCTCTTCTTTTTTTTCATGAAGATATTTCTTTAAAAAGTAAATCCCCATCTCAAATGGAGGAGGCTTCGTTTGCTTCTTCTTTTGATGGGTTTGAGGATAACGCAGTTCCAGTAACTTCTCCTATGGGTGGAAGTAAAGAAGAAAGGCTGAAAATATTAAAGGAAGAACTTGAACGAGCTGAAAAAATTGAAGAATTAGAATTTAAGTTAGAAGGTCTTGAACAGAGGGAATTTGAATTAAATGAAAAAGCTTCAGAGATAGAGAAGATCCAGCAGGAGATAGATAAGATTAATCAGTTTTTGAGTAAAAATTCTGAGATGCAGAATTTCCCCCTTGATTTTAGAGAGAAGCTTGAGAAAATTGATGAGATAAAGAGAGAGATTGAAGATCAGAAAACTGAATTTGAAGAGTTCAAGGATGAAGTTGAATCTGAAATTGCACAGATAAGAGGATCTTTTAAAAAGTATCAGAAGGATCCACTTTTTGTTTCTGGCTCTCTTATTGCTCTGTTAGGATTTCTCCTTCCAAATGTCACATATCTTCCAGGTTGGCTTGTTTTCTTTGGCCTTGGTGGAATCGCATTTCTTGTGTATCTAATGTTGATTATGTATTCCCAGAAGGAGGGAGCTATTAAGAAAAAAGAAGAGGAGGGAAAGAGGAAAATATTGGAGAAAAAAAAGATTCTTGAGGGGAAGAAGAAGGAGTTAACATTATTGCAAGAATTAACCGATGCTGTTGGGATGAAAGATCCAAAAGAAGTTGGAAAAATGATAGAGAAATTCTGGAAATTGGTTGAAAAGAAAAGATCTTTAGAAAAGGAAATTGAAGAGAGAAAGAAAATGGTCGGGTATGATGTAATTGAACAGAAGAGAGAAGAACTCAGAAAAGAAATTGAAGGGATTAATAATGAACTCCAGGACCTCGGCAGGCCTACCATGGACATTAATACCATAAGACAGGAGATCGCCCGTCTGGAAGGAGGGAGTGCTGATGTTGCACCTACTGCTGGATTTCAGGAAGGTTTTGGAATTGGTGGCTTACCCTCTGAAGAAAGGGAGGGATCTTTACAACCATCTTTTATTCAAGAGATTTTAGAAAAAGGAGAGAAACTATCAAGAAGGACCAGGGAGCAATTTATAGCAGGTATAGAGGACCGTTTTGAAAAATATTTAACTTTTGTGAGCGCTAAAAGGTTTGTAAAACCCGAAATCAAAGATGATTATTCCCTTTACTTTCTTTTTGCCCCCTCTGATAGAGAGGTCAGATGGGATATGCTTTCTGAAGGGGATGTTTTTATAATCTATTTTTCTCTTTTAGCTTCTATTGTAGATGTTGTTGCTCTTAGCAGGAATCTCCCTTTTATAATTGATAACTCATTTTCTCCAGTTGATGATAAAACACTTATGCTGATCCTCAAGGTTTTAAAAAAGGTGTCAGAAAAAGTTCAGGTTATTCTTTTTTCAAGAAAAGAGGCTGTCTTAAAAGCTGCTAATAATGTTATAAGGCTGGAATTACCCGATGCTTCTTTTTAATTCTGATGGAGGTCCATCCTTTTACTGGGAGGATTATTTTATTGCCGGTGGTTTTAATGTAATTGCTGGAGTGGATGAAGCGGGGAGAGGCCCTCTTGCCGGGCCGGTGGTAGCGGGGGCAGTTATAATTCTGGATAGAGATATTGTGAAGGAAACTAAAATAGAGGACTCAAAAAAACTATCAGAGGGAGTAAGAGAAGGTATCTTTAAGAAACTTACTAACTCTTCAGGTATTCTATGGGGTGTGGGTGCCGCAAGTGCTGTAGAAGTAGACAAATACAATGTCTTGAATGCTACTTTTATTGCGATGAAAAGAGCGATTTACAATCTATCAGTTTTTCCAGAAGCGATTCTTGTGGACGGAAACAGAGAGATTTCAGAATGTTCCATTTCCCAGAGGCCGGTGATTAAGGGGGATTCATCAAGCTTCTCTGTTGCTGCTGCCTCCATAATTGCAAAAGTAATCAGAGATAGGATAATGATCCGTCTGGATAAATTTTATCCTGAGTATGGATGGAGAAAAAATAAGGGTTATCCCACCAAGGAACATAAGATAGCGATTTCTCGGAGGGGATTAACGCCTCATCATCGCAGGAGCTTCAGCTTATGAACAAAAGGGAAAAAGGTCGGGTAGGTGAATCGCTTGCAGAAAGTTACTATAAGTTCAGGGGGTATGAGGTAATAGCTAAGAATTTTCATTCTCATTTTGGTGAGATAGATCTTGCAGTAAGGCGAAGCAGAGAAGTGAAAGTTGTGGAAGTTAAATCCTTCTGGGGAAAATTCAGTGATCTTAATGAAATAGGTAAGAAAATTGATAAAAGAAAGATAGAGAA
>JALTID010000127.1 GCA_027004335.1 bacterium | reverse complement strand
ATCCCGGGCCAGCTGAATATGGTCTCGGTTATTACAGCTCCTGAAAGCAGTGCACCAAATTGCAAACCCATTATGGTTACCACTGGGATCAGGGCATTTCTAAGAGCATGCTCTACAACTATTTGCCAGAATGGCAATCCCTTAGCTTTTGCGGTAGTTACATACTGCTGATCAAGAGTAGAAATTAAAGAGGTCCGGGTCATTCTTGTTAAAATTGCAGCCATAGCTGATCCAAGGGTAATAGATGGAAGGACATAACTGAGGAGCCCGCTTCTACCTGAGACGGGGAACCATCCGATTTTCAGAGAAAAAATTAAGATCAAAAGAGGTCCCAGAAAAAAACTTGGTAGAGAAACTCCTATCAGTGACATAACCGCTGTTAAGTTATCCCAAAAAGAATACTTTTTCACAGCAGCATAGATCCCAGGAGGAATTGCAAAAAATATCGCCACGATCATTGAGAGAACTGCAAGGATAATCGTGGCAGGATACCTTTCCAGAATCACCTTTTCCACCTTTTCTCTGTAAAAAATGGATTCCCCAAGATCAAACTTTGCAAGCTTTTTAAAGTAATCCACATACTGCACCATGAAAGGTTTATCCAGTCCCAATTGATGTCTCAATTGCGTCTTATCTGCGAGGAGAGCATTTTCTCCTAACATGATCTCCACGGGATCCCCCGGAGTAATATGGATCAGAAGAAAAACAAGAGTTACAACTCCCCACAAAGTGGGAATAAGAAGGAGAAGTCTTCTCAAAAAAAATCTCATTTTACCCCATGTACTATTATTCCATGTTCCATCAAAAGAAATGCCGTCACACCCATGCCATCTACAAGTTCCCCACCAAGATAAACATGGCTTACGCCGCAAGAGGGACTTTTATCCTTGAGAAATGCTTCCTTTACTCCTGCAATTTTTGCAAGATGCAAAACTTCTTTCGCTCCTCTTATAAAATTTTCAGTTACATCCTCATTAGAATATATTTTCCTGAGCTTAGCCTTCCCTTCAAAAACTTCTTTTCCCATGCCACCATAGAATTGAGCCGGTTCTCTCGGGGTAGGAAGTCCTCCAAGCTGCTCTGGACAAACTACTATTCCTCCCTCTTTTTTAAAGATATCAAATATCTCTTCTCTTAAATTATTCTTCCCGTCATATTTGCAATTTATTCCGAGTAAGCAAGCTGAAAAAAGATATCTCATTCCCACCAGAATTCAAATTTCAAATAAGGATTAAGAGAGTCATCATTATAATCAAAATTACTATTTTTTAGTATGACTCCTACAAGTGATAGAATTTCTTTCATCCACCCAATGGATCTTCTGGCAAGAACTTCAGCAAAGTCAGGATCATGTAGGGAAGGCCCTTTTAATTTGAACATCACATAACCATCTTCAACCTTGATCTCTTCGCTTTCCATCTCTTCAAAAAGCATTTTTGCAAGCAAAGGTACAAGTCCTGTTATAGCTTCCTGAGGTGTTTTTAATTTTCTCTTAAATATAGAATGATATAATTCAATAGATTGGTCAGCCGTTGCTGCTCCAATTTCTTCAAGCAGTTTCCCGTCCCCCTCCCCAAAGAATTTATCTGCTTCAAGACTTAACTTAACATAAATTTCTGAATCATACATTCCACCTGGCAGGAGAAGTTTATCTGCCTTTTCTCTGATACCTTTCGGCAGAGTCTCAACAAATTCATTCCACATTGCCACCCCAAATTTCTTTTTAAGATAATCTCTGGTACTGGTTATGAGAATCCCTTTTACCTCCAAAACTTCCTCCTTTTTTATAAAAATACCAGTTTGAACATCTTATTGTCAAGGCAAGGTAAAATTCCTCTTTTTCATTTTGGAACAATTACTTCATAAAGATAATCAACAATATGCTTAACTTTTATTTCTCCTGATGAATATTTTACACTTCCCTCCCCGAGTTGCAGCACACATCCGGGACACCCGGCTACAAGCAGATCAGGAGCAATTTCATCAGCATCTTTCATTTTCCTCTGAAGTATTTTTTGGGAAGACTCATACTCCTTGATGGAAAAAGAACCTCCAAAACCACAGCAGAGGTCTGCCTCGGGCATTTCTTTGAAATTACCAGCACTTTTTAGCAACAACCTTGGCTCTTCCCTCACACCCATTCCCCTGTTTAAATGACAGGAATCATGATAAGTTACCACTCTTTTATCCTTGTTAAAAAAAGATTCATTCACTTTGGCTTCTTTTATAAGAAATTCTGAAAAATCAATAATTTTCCCCGAAAAATCCTTCACCTTTTCAGCTATATCCTCAGGTGCAAACTCGGTGTAATAATTTTTAAGAGTGTTTTCACATGAACCACATGCTGAAATGATAAACTCAATGTCACTGTATTTACTAAAAATTTCAATATTTTTTCTGAGTGACTCTATAAAATCATCCATAAATCCGGAGGAAAGAGCAGGCAAGCCACAGCAGATTTGTTCCTGAGGTACAATTACTCCCCATCCGAGGGTGTTAAGAATTTCAACGAGGTGAATTCCTGTGTCGGGATAAATATACCTGATAAGACATCCGACAAAAAATAACACCCTTTTTCTAAAATCACTCTGGAGAGAAAGCAGAGGAGAAGCCTTTTGAAAAAAATCGCCGTCGGGGAAGGGAGGCAGATATTTATCAACATCTCCTATTCTCCACCTGAGCTTATATAGATCGCTATCTGGAAGAAAAAGCTGTTTTTGAAGTTTTCTTAAAAACTTCTCAGTAGTAGATAAAATTTTATTTGAGTTAAAAACCTTATACAGATACTTTTCAGGAGACTTCTCTTTCGCCAGAGACCTTCCCAGAATTACTATCCTGTATGGATGAACATCGTTGGGGCAACCACTTATGCACGCTTCACACAGGGTACATGAGGTAAGATAATCGCTCAATTCACCAGCAACATAATCTCCTTCAAGCAGGTGGAGAAGGAGAGAGTTCTTTCCTCTTGGGGATGATTCCTCCGTATTTTCAACTTGATAAACTGGACACAGATATTTACAGGCACCGCATCTCACACACTTTGATAATTCTTCCTCAAGAGTTTCTTTTATCTTTTCTGAATTCATCAGAATATCTTTCCAGGATTGAGGATCTCATAAGGATCAAAAACCTGCTTTATCTTCTTCATCAACTCAATTTCACTGGAAGAAAACTGCTTATGCATAAAAGATTTCTTCATTATGCCTATACCATGTTCCCCTGAAACAGTTCCACCCATCTCAATAACCCCATCAATAAGTGCTTCTGTGGCTTTCCATGCCCTTTTTCTCTCATTCTCATCTTTTCTATCATGGAGGTAATTCACATGTATATTTCCATCTCCCGCATGACCAAAATCAGCCACCAGGACACTGTATTTT
>JALTID010000126.1 GCA_027004335.1 bacterium | reverse complement strand
TCTCTCGCCAACAATCACTCCATGGATTTCGGGGAATGCGGCCTTCTCTCCACAGAAAGGGTTTTAAAAAAGGTTAAGATTCAATTCGCTACAAAATATGGAGATGTGGCAACCTTCACTTTAGACGGAGTTAAGATCGCACTGATAGCTGTCTCTTTTGGTCCTCCACCGGGAAGTATTTTACACCCTGATGAGATAACAAAAAGCATAAAAAAATTATCCAGAGAATATCCTATCATCATCGTATCAGTTCATAATGGGGGAGAGGGGCTTTCCGCTCTTCATACAAGAAATGAAGATGAGTATTTTTTCGGAGAAAATAGAGGGAATGTGGTAAAATTTGCCCATATGGCAATTGATGCAGGAGCGGATCTAATAATCGGCCATGGCCCTCATGTACCAAGGGCAATGGAAGTATACAAAAAAAGATTGATACTTTACAGTCTTGGAAATTTTTGCACCTACGGTTGGATCAGCCTTAAAAAAGAAGAGGGGCTTGCACCACTTGTTAAAATTACAATTGATAAGAAAGGTGAATTTATAAAAGGAAAAATATTTTCATTTATACAGAAAAAACCGGGAGGACCTCTGCCAGATAAAAGGGAGCGTGCATTCAAACTGATCAGGGAACTCTCAATGGAAGATTTTCCCCTGACTTCTCCACTTTTTTTAGAAAACGGAGAGTTTGCTCTACCCATAAAGAAGACAAAAAGGAGGTAAAAAATGCCAGAACGATTGATAGTTATTGGAGGAGTAGCAGCAGGGATGAGCGCTGCCAGTCAAGCTAAGAGAAGAAACAAAGAACTTGAAGTTGTGGTCTTTGAAAGAGACCCTCACATATCCTACGGGGCATGCGGGCTTCCATACTATCTGGGAAATGTTATAACTGACCCCGATACTCTTATTGTCCTGCCACTGGAAAAAGCAAGAAAAGACAGAGGAATAGATGTGAGAATTAATCACGAAGTTGTTGAATTAGACGCAAAAAATAAAAAAGTAAGGGTTCTTAACAGAGAAACAGACGAGGAATTCACCATGGAGTTTGATAGATTAATTTACACAACTGGAGCTTCACCTGTGAGATTAAATGTCCCTGGCGTGGATCTGAAGAATATTTTTTACCTCCACACTCTCAAAGATGGATTGAGGATAAAAAAATACATTGAAGAAAATAAACCTTCAAAAGCTGTGCTTGTGGGAGCAGGATTCATCGGACTGGAAGTAGCAGAGAATCTTGCCCATACAGGAATGGATGTTACAGTGATAGAACTTCTTGATCACGCCCTGGGTACAATGGACGCTGATATTGCAAAAATCGCTACAGACGAGATGGAAAGAAACGGTGTTAAATTCAAATTTGAAACAAAGGTAGAAGCCTTTGAAGGAGAAAATGGAAAGGTCAAAAGAGTAATTACAAACAACGGCAAAGTAGAAACTGACTTTGTTCTGGTGGGAATAGGAGTCAGGCCCAATGTGGAATTAGCTAAAGAAGCAGGAATTGAATTAGGAGAAACTGGCGCAATAAAAGTTAATGATTATCTGCGAACAAACTTCAGCTATATTTTTGCTGGCGGTGATTGTGTGGAGTATAAGAACAGAATAACAGGGAAACCAGCTTTTCTGCCACTCGCCTTAAATGCGAATAGAAGCGGAAGATATGCAGGTGCCAACGCAGCTTTTAATAAAGATGTGGAAAAATTTCCCGGTACTCTTGGAAGCGCTGTTGCAAAAGTTTTCGGGGTGGAAATCGCAAGAACAGGACTCTCAACAGTTGATGCAGAAAAGGCAGGCATTGATTTTGAATCGGTGGAAATAGTTGACAAAACACAAGCAGGATATTTCCCAACAAAAGAAAAAATCACAGTGAAACTCTTAGCAGAGAAACCATCTGGAAGGTTGATCGGGGCCATGCTTGCAGGGGGACAGGGAACTGGATTGAGAATAGATGTCCTTGCTACCGTACTTCATAACAACATGACAATAAAGGAACTTAGTGAAATTGATTTAGCCTATGCACCACCATTTGCTCCAACATGGGATCCTGTGCTGGTTGCTGCTAATGTGGGAAAGAAAAAATTCAAATAGAATCGGGGGTTATCCCCCCTTTTTTCTTTCCAACTCTAAAAATATAGCTTTCGTGAAAATTGTTGCGTAGGTGCCTGAAGGAAGTGTAAAGGAGAAAGTGTACCTGTATTTTCCAGGGAAAGCTTCATCAAATGCGGCTTCACCATACGATAAAATTGAAGGTCTTACCCATACATCTCTGCTAAATTTTTTGAAATATGTAGTCCTGAACTTTTTAATATTGAAAGATGCGTTTTCGATCCCTTCTTCCCTGAGGACTTCGGACTTTGCTCTCAGCACAATTTCCTTAAGCTCTTCTATATCACCAGGCTCCTCTGCCCATTTCCTGTAAAGAAGATTAAGCTTTAAATCTGGAAAGGGAAAATATTCAGGGAAAAGCAAGTTAATATCAACAACTTGAGAGCTCTTACCTCTTAACCCAATAATCCGAAATACCTTGTTCAGAAACTTATTCCATACATAAGCCTGATACTTCATAAAGTGGAAATCCATCACCCTGTCACTGATCATTCCCAGGGCATATTCTGGTTTGTTATTTTCACTCAGAACATCTAAAACAAGCTCAGAGAGTAAGCCATTAAAATAATCCTTCAGCATATCCCAGTCTTTCCAGTATTTTTTTACGATCTCTTCATTTACCCTGTTTCTCTCTCCTATATCCTCCTGATAATTAGTAAAAAAAAGTTTCAAAGCACCTAAAAACTCTCTTCTGAGGATGAGTCTTGCCACAAAATCACTGCGACTTCTTACATGGTAAAATCTCTGGGAATCATAGTAATTGGGGAAACCTGATCTTTCTTTCTTCTCCAATAATTCTGGAAGACTTCTAATTGCGAACTCATCAAGATCTCTAAGAATAAGAACGAATTTATTGCCCAGTATCTTGTCTGCACCCATGGGATAGGGCACATACCCAAGAAAGGTAAATCTCGCCATTCTACGTGGCTTACTGAACTCAAATGGATACCGGGCAAGGGACTCGATCCTCTTGGGGTTACCTCTCAAAAAATTAAGGGGAAGGGTAACATACTGAACTGTATACGCATTTTTATCTTTTAGCCCTCCTATCTGAAAGAGCGATCTTGGATCTTCTTCAAAATGGAAATACCTGTCTGAAATCGCCTTGAGTATATACCAGGTATTGTAGCCCACCTTTTCAAGCTTAAAAAGAGCATAGGGCCACACAGCTTCCTCATCAATGGGGAGACTAATTACCTCCTCAACAAAAAAATCGGAAGGTACAAATTTTACTCTCATTTTGATAATAAAGCGTCTATTTTATCCTTAAAAATCTCATACGGTTGCGCTCCAACAACCATTTCTCCTGTCATTGTCCCGTCACCATTGTCCTTACCAAGTATAAAGGTGGGAGTGCCTCGTACACCAATAACAGAGGCAAAACTCAGTAAACCTGCAAGTTCGTTTCTAACCTCTTCGCTATCCATACAACTGGAGAATTTTCCCCTGTTAAGACCTATTTCCGTTGCAACCTCAACAGGAGAGTAGGGATTTAATCTTTCAACATTGAAAATTTTCATATAATACTGCCAGTACGCCTTTTCCCCTCCAGTTTTTCCTGCACAGATAAAACCTCTTGCAGCAGGAAAGGCATACTGATGGAATCTCAAGGGGAATGGGATGGTAACCCATTTAAGTTTTCCAGTATCAATATACTCCTTCTTTAAAAGAGGAAAAGTTTGAGCGTGAAACCTTCTGCAGAAGGGGCATTGAAAATCGGTAAATTCCACCATTACCAATTTAGAAGAAGGATCACCAAGGATAAACTTGTCAGAAATTCTCACCGTTTTTACATTTGCAGGCCTGGAAGTTTGTCTGGGTCGTTGCTGCATATTTTGGACTTTTTGAGCTACAGGAGGTGTTAAAGGAGGCTTTTTAGCCTCTTTTTTCTTGTGACAAGAAGAAATAAACAGAGCAAGAACTATTAAGATAGCAGGAAATAACCTTAATCCTCTCATTTTTTCCTCCCTGTTTTTTCTTTTAATAATGACTTAAAGTAATCTATGAACTGTGGAGACATCCACGGTCTCATCCCTATGAAAATCTGCCTTACCACTCCTTTTCTGTCCACGATAAAGGTGGTGGGAAGAGCTCTTACGCCAAATAATCTTGTAACGGTAAAACTCTCATCCACATAATATGGGAACCTTATACCCACATATTTGAAAAATGACTTTACCCTTTCCACAGAATCTCTTGGATTTGCAATGGGAAGAACCTCCAGACCCCTTTTATGAAATTTTTTGTAAAGCTTATTTAGTTCGGGCATCTCTCTCACACATGGAGGGCACCATGTTGCCCAGAAATTAATTAAAACAACTTTTCCTTTAAAGGAGGTAAGGGAGACATACTTCCCATCTGCTCTCACTACCTTAACATCAGGAACTTTGCTCCCAACTGCTACAAATCCTGTCCCACCAAGAGAAGTGGAAATGAAAAAAAGAAAAAGTAGAAATACTATTTTTTTCATCTATCTTTCTCCTCCTTTTCCTTTAAGTATACGGTAATAAATTTGACCATCTCAGGAGAATCCCAGTTCTTGGGACCTACAAATTTATACTTAATTTTTCCATCCTTACCTACTAAAAATGTTTCTGGAACTCCTCCAATGGAGTAAAGATTCCCTACCTCTCTTGATGGATCAAGTAGGACAGCAAAATCCATCCCGTATGATTTTGCAAAGGGAACAACAACATCTGCACCTCTATTATCTTCGCTTATGCCAAGAATCACAAGACCTTCATTTGAAAACATATGATTAAGCCTTATCAGGGATGGGATCTCAGCTTTACAGGGAGGACACCAGGTAGCCCAGAAATTCAGCAGCACAACTTTTCCTCTAAAATCCTTCAAGGAATAATCCTTACCACTTATTCCCGGGAGAGTAAATCCAGGAGCATCCCGCCCCAATTTCATCCTGTGAAAATTTTTCCTCTGCGCAAAGAGAAACACCAGAACGATGAATCCCGCTCCTAAAATTATTAAAAGATCTCTTCCCAGTGTGGATTTTCTTTCGGCCATTCTTCAAATAAGTTTAGCAGGAAAACTTTTTTTTACAAGAAAGGAAAAAGCCTTATTTTACCTTTCCCTTCTTCTTCAGGATGAAATAATATCTCCAGCCTGTGATAAGGATGATTTTTCTCTCCCACGGGGAGATATCAAGCTTGATGCCATGAACTCTTTCAAGCTTCCACAAAAGCTGATCCACCCATTTATCTACAGTGAGAATCATCTTGGGCCATCTTAACCTGGTCCTCACTCTGGAAATCCTGAGGTACTCTTCTATCTCTTTTTTCCTGTTAATAAACTCTTCCCTGCTCATTGCCGGGAAGAGTAACCCTGTACCGTAATCGTATCTCGCTACACCCTCTACTTCCAGATTCTTTAGAATAATTCCACCGTATAATTTGTTGTAATACTCCTTTGCCGCAAGATAAAGCTCTCTGCTCTTCACACTGAAATCCTCTATTCTCTCCTCAGCCATATAACTGAAAGAGAGGGCATTCATTATCCATTCCTCTACAGTCACAGGTCTTACAATAGTAAAAAATGACTTCTCACCTGTGAAAAAGGCGGATCTTGCCATTCCTGTGGCGATCTCGTCAATTACTTTCTCATCCCTATAATAGAGAAGAGCCATCCTCTTAGAAAATCTACCCAGGAGGTAGTTATCGGGAGGATAAAAACTGGTATAAGTATTAAAATCATAAATTGTTATTACATTGTATTTACAAACATATCTTGTCCCATCCACAACCTCATCATAATAATAGAGATTGGGAGGTAAAAAAGTACTCAGTAATTTATCCATCTGAGAAAAACCTTTAAGTTCCAGAAAAGAATCAACCACCACAAAAAAATCTCTGAAACTATCCTCTTTCCTGGTTATATCACTTAGAAAGGAACCGTAGTGAAGAACAGCAAGGAGGTGATCACCAAATTTTTTCTTAAAAAGCTTCAAAAAATGTTCTATGTCTTCTCCCGGAATTGGCTGGAGAAGTTTTCCTCTGATAAGGGCAACAGCATTTTCAAATAGTTCCTTATTCATTCTGTGCAACTCCCTTTAAAATTGATCTGAAAAGTTCTGTGCTTTTTTCATCTCCTATTTCATTAAAAATGTATGAAGGAGAGAGTGCAAGTATGGTAATGAGATCAGAAATGATCTGGGAAATACGGCATGTCTTTTCCCCTCCAAAATCCTCCCTGCATATTTCCCTGAAGAAAGAATAAAAAGTTTCTCTCACCTTTTCCACGCTTTTACGGATATCCGGGATCTCCATCAGTTTGTCATCTGAAAGGGTCTGTCTTAAAATCGCACTATCTCTCATCTCTTTTAAATGCAAAAGAAAAACTTTTAAAATCCTATCCCTGGAAACAGGTACCCCGGAGATTGACTCTTTAACCTTCTCAAGAATCCTTAAGGAATCTCTCTGCAGGACCTCAGCAAATAGCTCATATTTACTTTTAAAATAGTAGTAGATGGTCCCCTTCCCCACCCTGGCCTCTGTTGCAATATCGTCCATCGCAGTTTTATAAAAACCAAAGTGGGAAAAGAGTTCATAAGCCTTTCTTAATATATACTCTCTTGTTATTTCACTTTTCATCTCGACCAAAACACCCTTTTAGTCTATTTTCTCATAAATCTCAAAAAAAATCAAGGGCACCAGCATTTTTACAAACCTCCCATTGTCAAAAGAAACAGAGAAGGGGTATAATAAGAGTATGAAAAATGTACTGATTATAATTTTTATTCTTTTTCTGGTTTCCTGTCCAATTTATTATTCCAGTGACAACCCAGAGGTATCTGAAATACCACAAAATATGAATAACATAAATACAGAATATGATGATTACAACAGCATGGCTCCTCCCCCTGATGATGTAAGCTTCTATTTTATCTATTCTACAAACAGATACTCCAGAGGTGGTGTGTACAGAGTAGGAGAAGGACACATTGAGCTAAGATTGAAAAAGGAAAAAAGTCTTACATCATCAGAAAAGAAAAAAGTGGTTATTACGGACCGTTATATTGAACAGTATGATTTCCCTTGCAAGGCAACTTCTGGAGGCGATATTCTGGGTCCAGTAATGTTTCCTCAATCACTTCCTTATGAATTTGTCCACAATTATGATGAGGAGATACCATATCCCGACTATTCCGATGAAGAAGATTATTTTTATGCCGATTATCCAGATATTTTCAGCAAACATATGGTCTATTTTTATACATCCGAAACAACCCGTGGAGATTTTGATATTTTTTATTGTACCCAAGAAGACCCTACACCCAGAAGTGTCGGGTTTAACACTGTTTATAATGAGAAATATATTTATTTCGATGACTTTGGACATCTATTATTCTCTTCTGATAAAGAGGGTAAGTTAAATATTTACGAAATTTCTCTCCAGAATGAAGCTAAATACTACGGAGGTTCAGCAACTTCCCCTATGGACCTATACTTCTGGCTAAAAAACTACTCAAAAGAATTAAGACCGGAAATAATTTCAAGCATAAGTACTCTAGATGCGGATGATACCTGCCCCTATGTTCTCTATGATACAATGGTTTTTGCTTCAAACAGGAAAAGGGGAGAAGGTGGATACGATCTGTACTATACTACCTATGATGAATCTTCAAAATCATGGTCAAAACCAAGGCATTTCCCCTATCCGATAAATACAAAAGCCGACGAATTTAGACCAAGTGTGTACTGGATCTACGGATATAAAAATTATTTGATGTTTTTTTCCTCAAACCGTGCTGGCGGATCAGGAGGATACGATCTATATTATGTAGGGGTAAATTTTGATAATCACTAATATCAACCATGCAGCGGGACCATGTGAGGTTGAGGCTATGGGAAAGATACTGAAAGAGGAGAGGCTGCATTCTTTCTTTATTGATTTTCTCCGGGTAGCAGGTAGTAGTATACTACCCCTCGTATGTCAGCTGGAAAATCGTTTTGGGGACCATGTTCCAGGAGAAATTTGATCCCGTTCTGAAAAAAATAAGCATCATCAAGGTAAATCCTATACGCCCCTAACCTATCAAGGTGGGTTTGGGGATTGTAATAATGATAATACTCACCATGGGTCGGGAGAGTAAATGGACCATATTTAAAGTACCAGCCTCCATTAAAAAAATCTTCGGTACCTGTTCCATGAATAGATGATGAAGAGTTGCCATTTAAATAAACAATATCATCTCCTTCAAGAAATAATTCCAACCCTTCTGAGGGGATATAGCTTCTGTAGTTGAGATTCACTCCCACAACTTTTCCCCGCCCCTTTTTGAGCGTCAGCAAATTAAAGCTTCTACTATTAATAGAAGCTCTGGAAATCTTATTTGCATAGAGGTATCCATAAGTTGTTGGTATAGTGGTCTCCAGAAGATATGAAAAAGTTGAAATATTGAAAGAAGTAGAAGAACCATTGGAAATCAATATCTTCAAATTCCTGTGAAATGGAAGAGGATAGGAAAAATAATAAATTTCTCCTTTCTTCCCCCAGAAAAGAGGATTTTTACAACTTACACGGTTGCTTACCACAGAACTCTTATAAACTTTTTCACCCGACTCAGGGGCAGGTGCCATTCCAAAGAATAGATCCAGAGGAAGCTTTACAGATGGAACAGTTAACCCATCGTAATAGATCTCCACAGTTATCTTAGAGGGAAAAGAAGTGCTAAATTTTGCAAGAAGATAGAGCAATTCCCCCTCTCCACCAACATTTAAGATATTTCTGCTTTCACCAGAAGGTATTGAGAAGTTATTAAAATTTTCCGGAGATTTAGAAAATGGATAAATACCTGCACTCTGGAGAAGCACCAGAAGTTCTGAATTCTTTAAATAACATTTTCCCCCTCTGAAACCCTGAATCTGATAGTAGGAAAAAAGATGAGTAGTAACTATCTTAAAATTTGAATCAAATGAAAAATTATGGTAGGAATACCACCCACCGCTGGAAGCTGAAGAATCACCCACGAGGGGGAACTCAAAATCAGGGTACACCCCTGAAAAAAGATAATCAACAGGATACTCTATATTTTTCCCATCAAGATCAAATAAAAGATTTCCCCCTGGGGGGATTACCGTTGTGAACCAGAATCTGGTAATACATCCGGGACCCTCACCCTGAGCCAGTATATAATCACCCTCCTCTTTACCAATATAGGTATAAACAAAGCCATCCATGTTTCCACCCTTCCTGTCATAGGAGGAAAATTGAAAGGGATATAGGTCCCCTACGAAAGGATAATTCTTTAATATTTCTATAACATCTGTATCGGATTCAGTTGGAGTAATTACAGGTTCATTTTTCAAATTGCAGGAAGAGACAAAAAGAAAAATGAGTAGAGAAGCAATAAGAAACAAAGGGCTTCTGCCACTATTTTTCATTTTTCCCATTAAGTTCCTTATCCACACTTTCCAGAAAGGAATGGGTCATATCAAAGAGACCACCAGAAGGGGGTATTTGTGCAGTGGCATCTGAGATCGCTTTCATCCATTGAGAAAATTTATAATCGGTGCGTTTATAGGTTCCCTCCAGTGAATAAATCATTATTTTTCTAATACCCCCAGCATATGAAGCAGAGATTTCCTCCTTCAATCTTTCAGGGGTATAAGTCTTTGCGCTAGTTATGCCGAGGGCAATTACCCCTCTATCACCGTAGTATTTTTTCGCAAGGAGGGCATATTGATAAACAAAATCACTCTTCCCTGTCAGATTAAAAGAATCAAAGATGGTGGTATAAACCATAAAAGCTGCCTCATCCCATCCCGCTGAGGGATAACCTACCGGAATATCTGCAAGATCCTCTATATCCAGATCTCCATCCTCAAAATCATCAAGAACCACCGGGTATGTAACAGTTGAAATTTTAAGATCCTTCTTTTTAATACTTTTTATCAGTTCCATATATTTTTGAAGTACCATTGAAAAGTGTGCAGGATTGTAGTTACTTAAATACA
>JALTID010000125.1 GCA_027004335.1 bacterium | reverse complement strand
CTTTTTCGCCTTCTCAGACCTTTTTCCCAGTTTACCGCTCATTTTCACCTCCATCATCTCCCACAGTTTTACAAATCTCATCAAGGATCAATTTCAATCTTCTGAGTCCTGCTAATGGCATCAAGACATTATGTTTTTTTCCACCACTTTTCTCGCTTATTTTTATGTAACGGCCATTTTTGTTTTCTTTAACATCCACATAAATAATCTTCTGTTCCACCTGAAATTGCTTGGAGAAAATTTCTTCATCCACCTTCTACCTCCTTTCCCGATTAGCTCTGCCACTGAAGGTAAAACGAGTCAATCACATATCCACTCATAATTACCACTACTTCTTTACCATAATACCACTTTTCTACAGCAGGATCCCCCACAGGACCAATTTTTCTGGTGGGTTTCCCTTTGATCTTTAGAACATCTTCAACCCTTGTTCCAGTATGAAATTCCCCATTCCATGTAACTGGAACTCTATCTCCTGCAAATAGAAGGAGTGAGAAAAACAATAGAAAAAAGAAAAAAACAACTTTTTTCATACTTACCCCCTGCTTAAAAAGATTTTATCATAAAGTGGGGAGATTCTCAAATTCTCTGAGGAAAAGAAAGGAAGGGGAGGCTTACCACCTCCACCTTCTTCCCTGACCTGTGATCTGATCAATGTGCTGTTTGATAATTTCTTCTTTGTGTTCTTCTCTGTCTTTCAGATCCTCTTTGATCTGTTTTAGTTTCTCTTCTAATTTTTTAATTGTTATCTTTCTCGCTTTTTGTCTGAGATCAAAAAGATTGTAATCAATTTTTTCAAGCAGTTTCCTAATCTTACTTCTTTCCTTATCAGAGGTCGCATCATGATATTTAACAGCCAATTCTCTCTCTTTTATTGAGAGCTTCCAGAGTTCATCTGCGAATTTTTTACCTTCATGGTCTTTTTTGAGTCTCTGCCACCACCTGTAACCGACTTCTGTCTTGATTAAAATCCCTCTGTAGAGCATGGGATTCTCTTCTTTCAATTTTTTCAATTTACCAACCAAATATGGGGATACTTTTCCAACTTCATTCAGTAATTTTTTCTCAACTTCCGGGGGTAAAGGTCTCATGGGTCTAACTGCTCCTTGTCCTATTGGTCCCCATCTTTTTCCTCCATGTGGAGGTTGTGCATAAAGGGATACTGCAAATAATATTGCAACCGCAACTAATAGAGTTTTTTTAACCATTTTCTTCCTCCTGTAAAAGGTTAATTGTTTTCTGGACATCTTCAATTTCTCTGTCCAGGTTTACTGTTTTCTCTGTGGATGGTTCAAGGAGTTGTAGTTCTTCCTGCACACTGTAAATCTGAGTATCAATTTGTTGCAACGAAGGATAAGAAGAAGGAAGCAGATAGATGATGAGAAGGATACTCAGGATCAATCCCAGTGGAGCAACCACCCACCAAACCTGATAACCTGGTCTGTGATACTCTGGGGCTTTAAGGTAGGAGTAGTATTTCTCCTCCTCCTTCTCCATAGAATGAAGAGCTTCGTTTATCTTGTTAAGGAGCTCCTTTTCTTCTTTTGTTTCTAATTCTCTCTTATCTTCCATCATTTTTCTTCATCTCCTTCAATTTTTTTAGTCCTCTGTGGACTCGTGTAATAGCCACTCTTTCAGGAATGAAAAGAACTTTTGAAATTTCCCTATAACTGAAACCCTCTGCCCTGAGAAGAACAACCTCCCTGTAATCATCAGGAAGTTTCTGGAGAAGATTAAGAACATTGTCCCTCTCCTCCATGGCGATGATCTTTTCCTCGGGGGTTTCAGGGCCGTGAGGTGGGTCAGGAATTTTCCTTTTTGATTTTCTCCACCTATCAAATGCCTTATTTCTGGCGATTGTGTATATCCAGGTTGAGAAAGCGTGTTTCTTCTTAAAACTATTTGCCTTTTCTATTGCTTTTAAAAAAGTTTCCTGTATAATGTCCCCGATTTCATCAGGTGGTAAATAGGGGAGTAAATTCCTTACATAAACATAGAGTCTGGGTTTGTATCGCTCATAAACAAATTCGAATGGTTCTTGATGTCCCTCTCTGAATAATTCAAACAACTCTCTGTCGCTCATCTCTTCATACATCTTCACTCTCCATTAACATTATACGATTGATTTATTAAAATGTAACAGGAAAATTGAATGGTGTAAAATGTTATCTCATATCCATGATCAAAATGGGTATTAGAGGACAGGTTTGCTGATCCATCAACGAAGTTCTCACAAAAATAATCTTGACACATCTGTCAAAACTGTTTACCATTTTAGAAAAAAAGGAGGTTGAAGTGAAATTTCAGGATGTCATTTATGAAAAAAAGGACAGGATAGCAAGGATCACAATTAACAGACCTGACAAATACAATGCTGCTACTCCCGTTACACTTCACGAGCTTGTGAAGGCATTTATAGATGCCTGGACAGATAAAGAGATCGGGGTAGTTGTTTTCACCGGGGCAGGGGATAAAGCTTTCTGCACTGGTGGAGATCAGAGTATAAGGGACTTAGGAGGTTACAAGGGTTATACTTCTGATGAGTTGAAAGGGACTGTTGCTGAACTTCCTCTTGAAGTGGGGTGGCAGTTTGTAACTTTTTTAATAAGACATATTCCCAAGCCGGTTATAGCAAGGGTGAATGGCTATGCCATTGGTGGCGGCCATGTCTGGCAGGTAAACTGTGATCTCTCCATAGCTGCTGATATGGCAAAATTGGGTCAGGCTGGTCCACGGGTTGGTAGTTTTGATCCAGGTTTTGGCACAGGAGACCTGTGGAGAAATGTGGGATTGAAGCGAGCCAAGGAGATCTGGTTTTTAACAAGATTATACACAGCTCAAGAAGCTTTTGAAATGGGACTTGTTAATAAAGTGGTTCCCGCAGATAAATTAGATGAAGAAGTTAATACATGGGCAGAAGAGTTGCTCAAGAAGAGTCCCACTGCCCTTAAGATGTTAAAATACACATTTCTTGCTGAGACAGATGGTCTCGCTGGCGTTACTGAATTAGGTGTAGGTGGCCTTGGACTCTACTACGGTACAGAGGAATCTGTTGAAGGTAGAAACGCCTTTATGGAGAGAAGAGAACCAGATTTCTGGAAATTCTATCTAAATAAAGAAGAGAAATAGAATTAAACAACAGGTGATAGCTTGGCTGAAGGAAAGATTTACAAAGCTTCTACGGTAATTTTATGTTCTGAAGAGGGAAAAGTACTTCTTACAAAGAGGAAGGAATCTCTCAAATTTTTAGGTGGCTTCCATGTTTACCCCGGTGGAAGAGTTGATGAAAAGGATTATGACAGAGAGATATTAGAAAGAATACCTTCCTCTCTTATTGATGAGATTAAAAAGGATTGGTTTCCTGCGGATCCAAAAGGAGTTGCTGCTCATATTGTGGCAGGTGTGAGGG
>JALTID010000124.1 GCA_027004335.1 bacterium | reverse complement strand
TTTCAATAATTAGATGCCTGTACGGAAAAGTATCAACGCTTTTAAAAAAAAATTTTTTTACCTCTCCCTGTGAAAGAAGAAGCCTAAGGGTAATTTTTTTCTCAATTTTTGCTTTTGAAACAACTTCCTGTCTAACTGGTTGTTTTCCTGTTTGCCACAGGACCCAGACAAAGAAAAGAAGAAGGAGGAGAAGGAGCAAAAGGGAAGCAAAGAACTTCCCCCTACTTCTACTTTTTGCCATTTGCAGTAAAATTCTCCATCAAAAGAACGCCTTTTAGGAGGTTATAGGCACTCCTCACCTGATAATCAGTATCAATAAGCTCTCTCCCTTTCTGAGTAAGATGCTCATTTACCTTTACTCTCTGAATCGCTTTTAAATGACCTTTTAGATCAGCTTCATGGATCTGCTGTCTTTCTTTTTCGGTAATACTTTCTTCAGTTTCTGTAACCTGAAGAGGATAAACAGTTATATCTGGCTGAATTCCAAGCGCCTGGATACACCTACCTTTGGGAGTATAATATCTTGCAGTAGTTATTTTAACAGCAGAACCATCTTCAAGAGGTATCATTATCTGCACAGAGCCTTTTCCAAAAGTTCTTGTTCCCATGAGCACAGCCCTTTTATGATCCTGAAGAGCACCAGCTACGATTTCCGAAGCACTGGCAGAACCATCATTTACAAGCACAACCATGGGATATTTGTATTTATCAACATCATGGTATGAAGTAGCGTAATATTTCTCATTGGAATTTGGGGCTCTGCCCTTTGTATATACAATCAGGCCTTTCTGAATAAACATGTCCGCTACATTTATCGCCTCATCAAGCAATCCACCCGGGTTATCTCTGAGATCCAGAATAAGAGCTTTCATTCCTTTTTTAAGAAATTCTTCCAACTCCTTATGAGTAAATTCTGAAGCTTTTTCGTTGAAACTTGTAATTCTTAAATAATAAATCCCATCTCCAATTTCTTTTCCTTTAGTGGGAATTATTTTTATTATTGCTCGCACAAGAGTTATATCTTTTGGTCTGTTCCACTCTTTTCTCCTAACAGTGATAGTCACCTTAGTACCAGGTTTACCTCTTAATAGTTTTACAGCATCATCAAGGCTCATATTTATTGCATTTTTCCCATTAATTTTTATTATTTGATCACCTCCTTTAATGCCAGCTCTCCATGCAGGTGTGTCCTCTATGGGCGAAACAATTGTAAGAATCCCATTTTTAATAGTAATAACGATGCCGATCCCACCAAATTCTCCACGAGTTTCAATGTTCATCTCCTTAAATTCTTCAGGAGTAAGGTACGCACTGTGAGGATCAAGGGAACTAACCATCCCTTTTAATGCTGATTCAAATAGTTTCTTCGGATCTGGCTTTTCCACATAATATTTTTCTACCTTTTCAAGAACTTCTGAAAAGATATCTAAGTATTTCACCACCTTCTGATTTTCATTACTAGTACTTGTATCTCCAGAAAGATCAAAGAGATTCCACTTTCCTATCACAAAAACACCTGCAAGAATTAGATAAAGGACTACGAATATTATCCATTTCTTTTTCACAATTTTCCTCCTTTAGTCAGGTTCGCCAGTAATTTTAGTTTATCCTCAGGAAGATTGCTTGCAATTGTAATGGTCTTGAATCTAGAAGTTCTACCTTTTGAAACAGTCACCGATGATTTTCTCACTCCGAGAAGAGAAGCAAGGAATCTCACAAGCTCACGATTAGCCCTTCCCTTTTCGGGAAGAGCAGTTATTTTTATCTTCAAATAATTATCTTCCACTCCTTCCACACTATTTTTTGAACTATTAGATACAACCTTAACATTTAGCAAAATCAGATTTCCTTCTCTCCGCCAGAAAGACTCCTCTCCGCTACTTCTCATCATCTTTGCCGAGGTAAGAAATATTATCTCTCTCCTCCGCCTCTTCGCTCTCATAAATGATTAGATTGTAATACTCAAGCAGTTGTTTAAACTTGGTGAGAAATTCCTTTTTCTGCCTCCTCAACATATTAATCTCAGATGAAAGATCAGCAACTTTTTTCTGCGCATCTTCAAGAATTTTCCTTGCCCGGATCTCAGCATCCGCCACGATTAGTTCAGCTTCCTTTTTTGCTTTTTCAATGAGGTCGTTTTTCATCTCTCTGGCAGAAATAAGGGTTTCTTGAAGTATCCTCTCCTTTCCCCTGTGATCCTCAATCTTCTTCAGAGCTTCTTTCAACTCGTCGCGAAGAATGGAATTTTCCCGTATCAGAGATTCCACCTCAGCCCTCACAAGGTCAAGAAAAGCTTTAACTTCCCCCTTATCATATCCTGCAATGGATGTTTTAAACTCCTGTTTTTTAATTTCAAGAGGTGTGATCTTCATGGTATCACCTCACCTTCAAGTTTTAAAGCCATTGGCATAAAAATCCTCATAATAATTCTATCTATGAAAATTATAACAAGCATTACGACAAAAGGCGAGAAATCAAGACCAGTTTTATAAGAAAGTTTCATAAGCCATCTTCTGAAAGGTGCAAACACAGGTTCCGTTAGATTTCTTATAAATCTTACTATGGCATTGTAAGGATCAGCATTGACCCACGAAATGATTACAGCAGCAACAATGATCCAGAGGTAGAGTTGAAGGACCAAGTGAGCAGCCATAAAAATTACTTCAAGAAGAATTCCCAGTACCTTTTCCATTTCCTTTTCCCAATTTTCCATTTTATTATTGCTTAATTTTTCAAAATTTGCAAACTATTTATTAAAATTTATCCTAAATTTTGCAAAAAATGAGTTTAATTATCTCAGCGAGCAGAAGAACAGATTTACCAGCATATTACAGCAAATGGCTATACATGCGGCTCAAGGAAGGTTTTGTAGTTATAAAAAATCCTTTTAATCCCTCGCAGGTGGAAAAAATTTCTCTCAAACCTGAGGATGTTATCGGGATTGTTTTCTGGACAAGGTACTTCAGGCCCATCGAAAAGCACCTGAATTTTTTCCAAGAAAACTATTATTTTTATATTCACTACACTCTTACCGGTTATCCTGAAAAATTTGAACCATACAATCCATCATTTTCAAAAGTTATTGAAGATATAAATTTTCTTTCAGAAACATTGGGAAAGGAGAGGATCATCTGGCGATATGATCCTATCTTTTTCACAGATGTTTGTATTCTTTATACCGCTTGCTATAATAGCAGCAAAATTTCTGAAAATTCAGGGTATTCTCTACGCGATAGTAGTTTCATTTTTTATGATTATAGAATTTTTACCAACAGAATGGACCATAGAATCAGGAATTACATATTCTTCAATGGGTGTATTTTATGCAACTATTGTTGGTCTTATTGCTGGTCTTGGAGTTGGTAAAATTACAGAATATTATACAGGAACTGGTACAAAGCCAGTAATGTCTATCGTTAAGCAATCTGTAACTGGTCCTGCAA
>JALTID010000123.1 GCA_027004335.1 bacterium | reverse complement strand
TCAGGGTGTGCCAGAATGGGGACATATCCTCTTGTCTGAATCTTAAATATTATCTCTTCCCAGTTCAGAGGAGAAACAAAAAATGAAAATTCAATTAAAATATGTTCTCCATCCGGGTAAGGAATGATTTTTTCTTCATCAAGTTTCTCCAAAAAGGGAAGATCAACAAAGTACTCCCTTGTATAAAAGAGTCTGATTTTATCTTCATTAAGTTTCTGAAGATTATTTTCAACCTTTTCTTTTTCAGCTTCGTAAAGTCCGGGATAGCAGTGGGTGGTTTCAACTACTGTTGAAAATTCAGCTTCTTGATATATACCAAGTATCTCTCGGGATATCTCTATCTCTTCAGGACCATCATCAACGCCAAAAAGAAAATGGGAGTGTATATCAATCACTTTTTTCTTCTCTTAAAGGTATCTTTAATCCATTTTCTTATTCTATCTATTATTGTGGGCTGTATTTCTTCGTGATAATATCCCGAAGAATAGTAATATCCATAAGCCCTTTCTGTTGGGGAAACATTGTTAAAAATTGATCCTTTTAATTTTCCCCCTACATTTTCAAGGAGCTCAATCGCTCTTTTTATACTTTCTCTTCTACTGGAGCCCTCTACCACTACTAAAAGTACAGCATCAACTATGGTTGATAGGATAAGAGTATCTGTTACTGCTGTTACAGGAGGAGAATCTATGAGTACAAAATCAAATTTTTCTCTTATATCATTGAGGAATTTTCTGAATGGATTGGAGGATATCAATTCAGATGGATTAGGTGGAATTGTACCGGCGGGGATTAGATAGAGGTTGTCAAATTCCAATTTGAATATAATTTCATCAAGGGAAAGTTTTCCCTGTGAAGTGAGATAATCTGTAAGGCCCGGGGATGGGGGCTTATGAAAGATTTCATGCTGCCTTGGCCTGTGAAAATCCATGTCAAGAATGAGAGTCTTACTACCTAATTTGGAAAGAGTTATGGCTAAGTTAGAGTTTGTTATTGATTTCCCTTCTTGAGGTAAAGCACTTGTTATTAAGAAAGTTTTTGTATTTCCCGTTGGATCAATGAATTGAATATTAGTTCTCAACATCCTATATGCTTCGGCAACCTGTGATCTCGGATTATAATGAACAATAAGGTAGGGGTCAAACTTGCTGGTTCCAGATTTATCTGATGGATAAATTTTGGGGATTATTCCAAAAATAGGAAGGTTTATGATGTGTTTTAATTCGTCAATATCTTTTATTGTGTCATTTATGTAATCATACGCAATTACTAAAAGAAACGCGAGAAGGAGCCCAAAAATGAGAGAGAGAAAAAGTATCAATTTTTTTCTTGGTGCTTCAGGAACGGTTGATGGTATTGCTGGGTCTATTATTCTTATCTTACTGACTGTCATCGCTTTTGTAATTCTTGATTCTTCCTTTTTTTTCAGTAGGAACTTAAATATATCTTCAGTCACGGAAAGTTTCCTTTTCATCCTTAGAATTTCTCTTTCTGATTCAGGAAATTTCTTTAGCTTTTCTAATAGATTTTGAATGGTGATTGAAAGCTGTTTTTCTTTTATTGAGAGGTCCGCTGTTTTTGAAGCAAGATAGTTTATTATTTCTCTGTGAATCTGATTAATCTGAGCTTTGACAGCGGAAATTTGTGGGGAATCTTCGGTGTATTCTTCTGAGAGAGTGGATAACTGGGTTCTTAAATCAAGAGCCTTACTAACCAGATTGCCGAGGACCGGATCTTCGCTAACTGCAAAGTAAAGATATGGTTTTTCCCCTTTTTTTATATCATGAAGGATCTCCGAATAGGCATTTCTTTCAAATCTTATCTGATAAAGAGTTGACTCTAAATCTGAGAGTTGCGAAATATACGCCTGTAATTCATCATCAATTGAGAGTATTTTCTTTTCCGTTTTAAATTTATCATAACTGTTTTCCAGATTTTCTAATTGAGACATTATAACATTGAGCTGCTTGTTGATAAAATTTAGAGACTTCGTGGCCTCTTCCGTGCGAGCTTCTACTTTCCATTTTATATAATTTTCTGCAACCTTATTAGAAATTTTAGCTGCCATAGTTGGATCAGGATCTTCAACTGTGATCTTTATAACCTTTGTTTTTTCCTCAACATAAGCAGCCTGGGTAGCGTCCATCAATTTTTTCACAGCAGTGCGAAAAGAATAGATATAAAGTTTCCCTCTATCTCCTTTATGAAAATTGTTCCCGACTATCCATACATTTCCAGTTGGGGAGGTAACTGGTAGATTTAGTTTTCCATGAAAGTACCATTTTCTCCCTGGAGTCCAGATTTTATAGTCACCATTTCCGTTGATGATTCTAAAATTTAGCTCTCCTATGTTCTTGATGGATTCAGGTAACTTCATTATCTTAATTGTAAAACTCCTACCCGGGACTAAAAGCCTTGTTTGAAGATGCAACTCTCTCACAACATGCTCCGCAATGGTTCTACTTTTAATAATGTAGATTTCAGATTTGCCTTTTTTTCCTTCACTTCCAGGCGCAAGATTTTCCCACCAGTTCTCCATCGGTCTCTCAATTAAAAGGGTCGTGCTGGAGGAATAAACTGGCTGTTTGAGGAGAATGTAAAGAATTCCTCCGACTACTGAAAGAATGGTAATAGTAGTTATAGCTATTGCATGTCTTTTTATAATCCAGATTATTTCCCTCATATCCAGTTCATCCTGTTGTGAAATACGAGAGGAGTATTTCTCCATCTATTTCGTATTCCTCCTCAGTTCCTGAATAAAATAGTAATCCCTCACAACTCCAAAGGGTTGAACGAGAAAGAGATTTATTGTTGGTTGTAGAAGGGAAATTATTCTATTCCACTCCCCTATGGGATGAGTAGGGACATAGATTATATCATCAGGCTGAATAAATAGATTCTGTAAGTTCTTGCCTGCCGGATAAAAAGAACTAACTACTCTTATTTTAACAGCTCCAGTTTCCCAGTGAAGTATTCCTATCTCACTTCTCCATGCATCGTTGCTGAAACCACCGGCTTCGGCAATTGCCTCCCATACTGTAGGATGAGCTGTAGTTAATGGGTAGCTCCCGGGTTTGTTAACTGCTCCCATCACTATTACTCTGAGATCAGTACTTCTGGTTATAATTATGGTGTCACCATTATTAACATAAATTTTTTTTAGCAATTCAACATTCCGGGGATTAAGAGGGTAAATCGTGGATTTTCTGATTATGTACCACCTGTAGAAGGAAACATCCGAAGAAGTTCCTCCTGCAAGGCCTATGGCGTCTAAAATTGAAACAGGATTTAACAACGGATAGCCCCCTGGATTATTAACTGCTCCGAGGAGGTAATATCTGCTCCCCACTATCTTTACAGGAGTAACATCTATCTGGGGTAGCTTAAGGATCTTGGAGTATTTTTCTTTTAAGAGTTCTTCCACCTTGCTGAGCTTAAGCCCTTCCAATTTTACCTTTCCGATGCGGGGCAGGGTAACACTTCCGTCATCCTTCACCATCAGCTGGGCAACTGATAGATCTGGATGGTTAAAGATCGTTATTGAGAGAATGTCATAAGGGGCAACCCTGTATTGATCTGATTTGTTTTTGAAATTTATTTTTTGAAGAATTTCTTTTTGATGGAATGTAAATTCTCCTTTCTTAACAGTGTGACATCCACCTAATATAAATGTAAGTAACAGAAAAAGCGAGATTTTTTTCATAGAATTCCTACCTTTTCCCCAACACTGCTTTCAATTGCTATTCTAATTTTATTTATCAGTTTGTCAAAAATTTTTATTGCGTTTTCTAACTGTTCACTTGAACTGAATTCACTTTCTAAGGAACGAAATATCTTATAGTAGTGGCTTTTTTCATCAACAATTCCCCATGTGTTTAATCGCCTTATCCTGTATTCATTCTCATGGGATTCATACTTGTCAAGTACTTTTCCCCCCTTAATTTTAAATGGCCATTTTTCTTTTAAACTGAAGTATTCTTCAAAAGCTTCTCTGACTTTTAGCAGTTCAAGATCATGGGAGGTAATTTTTCTTGATATTTTTTCCTCTATAAGACGAAAAAAGGATTTTACAAAATCTATATCATGGAGAACCATCCCATAGAGGTACCAGTCATGGGTAAATTTTACTACCGCTTTCCACTCTACCTCGGAGTAGTAAAGATAACTTACGCATCTATGCTCACTGCAAATTTTGCTTCCGTAATAAGCTACATCTCTTCTATCTTGGCCGGAGTATAGAGGATGCAAAACACATCCTATTTTTGTGTTTTCTTCATTTAAAAAAGTTAGAAAAGGGCAGGTGTAAGTTGTTGGAAAGAGGAGATATGGTTTTTCTTTTTTTTCCATAAAGTATCTGTAATCACTCAGAGTACCTTTCCATTTAAGGAGGGTTTCTCTTCTCTCTTTTAGAATATTCGTTATAAATTCCCTTGAATGATCTATAAAATTGTAAAGACCACAACAGGCACCACAAGATTTTTCCTCATCGGGCTGGCAGAGAAAGAATTCACCTTGTTTTATCATATAGAAAATTATATATTAAATTATGAATTTTCCAAGTAGGATGGATAAAAAAGCTATCTGTAGAAGCAAATTATTATACGGGATCCATGCTTTTTTTCAGGAGAGGGATTTTATCTGGTTAGATGTTCCCTCCTTAGTTGATTTCCCGGGGATTGAGGCGAATATTGGTTTTTTCAGATGTGAGAAAAAATATCTGCATCCATCCCCGGAGGTGGAGATAAAAAAAATCCTGGCCCGCGAAAGCTATGAAAAAGTTTATTATCTGGGGCATGTTTTCCGCAAAGAAAATATGGATAAGACCCACAGAGAAGAATTTATGATGCTGGAGTGGTACAGGAGAAGAGCCACCCTTAAAGATTTAGAGAAGGATTTGACCTCCCTTGTTTATCACCTTTCTGAAATTGTCATGGATTGTGGTATTGATTTAGATTTTTCCCCTTTCCCGTTCAGAAGATATAGTGTAAAAGAGCTTTTTATTGAAAAGTATGATATTGATCTATGTAACATTTCTGAAATTGAGCTAAAAAAGAAATTTGAAAAAATTACTGGAAGATCAGCTGATTATGAAATAGATGATATTTTCTTTCTTCTCTATTTACCAATGGAAGAAAAACTCCTTAAAGATAGTTCCCCCATTTTTATTCATGACTATCCAGTTTTTATCTCTTCTCTGGCAAGAATCACCTCAGATTGCCCTAAAATTGTAAGGAGATTTGAATACTACATTCCACCTGTGGAAATTGCCAACGCTTATGAGGAACTAAGGGGAAAAGACAATTACCTAAGACGCTTTGATTTTATCAACTCTCTGAGAATTAAAAAGGGTCTTCCGCCTGTTGAAAATTTTAGAGAATTCTGTGACCTGATGGATAAAATCGGTGATTATGGAGGAGCAGCTCTCGGGGTGGATAGACTTATAATGCGTCTTTCAGGAAGTACCGATATAGGAGAGATTTCCTACTCATAGCGCAGGATTTCTGCTGGTTTTATTCTGGCAGCTCTGGATGCTGGATATATTGCAGCAGCGAGAGCTATTGCAAATGCCGCAACATTTATAAGAAGTATCGTTGGTATGTCGATTCTTACCGGTATTGTTGTAATGTAATAAATGTCACTGGGAAGCTTTATAAAATGGTACTTAGAAAGAAGCCAGCAGGCCGCCAATCCTAAAATATCCCCGAGGATTATTCCAAAACTCCCTACGACAGTTCCTGATAGGATAAAAATTTTCCTTATAGTTGAAGGTTCAGCACCCATTGTTTTCAGGATCGCTATCTCTTTTCTCTTATCAGTTACCAGCATAACAAGTGATGATGCAATGTTAAATGAAGCAACAAGGATTATCAAAAGCAGAATGAGAAGCATAACAGTTTTCTCAAGTTTCAATGCAGAAAATAAATTGTAATTCATCTCAACCCAATCTCTGGTATAATAGGGGAATCCCAGTTTGCTTTCAAGTTTCCTTGCAATTTCTGGTGCCTTTTCTACATTATTTACCGATACTTCAATTCCTGATACTTCATCTCCCATATCAAAAAATTTTTGAGCTGATTTCAAACCGATATACACCAGTCCCGAGTCGTAATCATACATACCAGAGGCAAATATCCCCTGAACCTGAAACTGCCTCATTTTTGGCATCACCCCGATAGGCGAAATAGCCCCTGCTGGAGAAATAATGGTTATAAGATCCTCCGTACTTACCCCCAAGTTCATTGCTAATTCCTTACCCAGTACCGCGCCAGTGACTTTTATCTTATTTCCCTCCTGCATGGAGACTTCTCTGGGGTAATCAAGTCCTTTAAGAGTACCTTGAATCATGTACTTGGGAAGTTTTGTTACAGTGCCAGCAGAAGATGGGTCAATTCCTCTAACTACTGCCCCAATAACACCTGTAGCTGAAGAGAGAAGAGCCTGGTTTAAAATGAATGGTGAAGCTCCTGTTACTTCTGGATCAGATGTTACTTTTGTTAAGAGTGATGAATAATCTGATATTCCTCCTCCAAATTTAAGGATCACCGCATGGGCATTTATACCAAGTACTTTTTCCTTTATCTCATGCTGAAATCCACCCATCACAGCCAGTACAATAATAAGGGCCATCACACCAATTGTAACACCTAAAATAGACGCTACTGTTATAAATGAGAGGAACCCCTCCTTACTTTTGGATCTCAAATACCTTACTGCTAACTGCCAGATCAACCCCATTCTTCTTCCTTTTTCCTTCTGAGAAGGGGAAAGAGAATAACTTCCCTGATGGATGACTGATTAGTAAGGAGCATAACAAGTCTATCAATACCAATTCCCTCCCCTGCTGTGGGGGGAAGCCCATACTCAAGTGCCCTTACATAGTCATAATCTATCTCGGGAGGAACTTCTTCATCCCCTCTTTCTCTATCTTCTAATTGCATCTTAAATCGTTCTAACTGATCATGGGGATCATTTAGCTCAGAGAAAGCATTAGCAATTTCTCTTCCATAAATGTAAAGCTCAAATCTATCAGTTACAGATGGATCTTTCAGGTTCCTTCTTGCCAATGGTGAAACTTCAACTGGAAAGTGCGTAACAAAGGTTGGATTAATCAACTGCTCTTCAACAAATTCTTCAAAAATTGTTGTTTGAAGTTCTCCTGCTGTGGTAAGCATTGTCGTATCAATTTCATACTGTCTTAATTTGTTTCTCAGGAAGTCTTCATCAAAAAGTTTATTCTCTGGTACGCCCGCATATTTTACTATGGCATCACGCAATGTCATTCTCTCCCATGGAGGGGTAAAATCAAGTTCTTTATCCAGATAGGTAATTTTTAGATCACCTTTAATTTCTTTTAAAAGATATGTGATAAGTTCCTCTGTTAGGTCCATTAAGTTCTCAAAAGTTGCGTATGTCTGGTAAAATTCTATCATGGTGAATTCAGGGTTATGTTGAGTGGATATTCCCTCGTTTCTGAAATTTCTATTTAGCTCATAAACTCTCTCAAATCCACCAACAACTAATCTTTTAAGATAGAGTTCTGGTGCTATTCTGAGGTAGAGATCCATATCAAGGGCATTGTGGTGGGTGGTAAAAGGTCTTGCCTTTGCTCCACCAGGAATGGAATGCATCATCGGAGTTTCAACTTCCATAAAACCTCTGTCATCAAGAAAACCTCTTATCAGTTTTATTATTTTCGCTCTGGTCTTAAAAATTTCTCTTACACTGTCATTAACTATTAAATCTACATATCTCTGGCGGTATCTTACCTCCACATCTGATAGCCCATGCCATTTTTCAGGTAGAGGCCTCAGTGATTTTACGAGGATTCTAAAATCTTCAACATTTACTGTTAATTCCCCTGTCTTCGTTTTGAAAAGTATTCCCTCTGCCCCGATGATGTCCCCGATATCAATGAGCTTTTTAAATTCACTGTATTTATCTCCCAGCTCATTTTTTTGAAAGAAGAGCTGAATCGTGGAAGTTGAGTCTTTTATCACTGCGAAAGCTGCTTTGCCAAAAAGTCTTATTGCCATAACTCTGCCTGCTACTCTGAATTTAACTTTTTTCTTTTCTATCTCTTTGCCGCTTAAGGCCTCAAACTTATCTCTAATTGACTTGAGAGCAACTTCAGGTTTAAAATCATTGGGATATGGGTAACCATACTTTTCTACAAGGGCTTCTAATTTCTTTTTTCTCTGGAGGATCTGCTCTTTAAAAGGAGTAGTTTTTCCCATTTTTTTCACCTTTCCCTTTCTGATTATGGGAGGTTAAATAAGCTTTAATAAATTTATCAATCTCTCCGTCAAGTACTGTATTAACATTTCCAATTTCAACACCTGTTCTGTGATCTTTTACCATCTGGTACGGCTGAAGAATATATGATCTGATCTGACTTCCCCATGCTATTTCCTTTTTCTCCCCCCGGATTTCCTGAAGTTTTTCCTCTCTCTTTTTCATCTCAAGTTGATATAGTTTTGACTTAAGAATTTTCAACGCAATAGCTTTGTTTTGATGCTGTGAGCGTTCATTCTGGCACTGAACTACTATTCCAGTGGGAATATGGACAATCCTCACCGCTGAGTCAGTTCTGTTGACATGCTGACCACCTGCTCCACTTGCCCTGAATGTATCAATTCTCAGGTCTGTTTCTTTTACATCAATTTCTATGTCATCTTCAATTTCAGGAGTTACAGAAACTGCTGCAAATGAGGTGTGGCGTCTTTTATTTGCATCAAAGGGTGAGATTCTGACCAGTCTGTGGACTCCAGACTCACCTTTTAAGTAGCCATAAGCATATTCACCTGAAATAAGGAGGGTAACATTTTTGATCCCGGCTTCTTCTCCTAACTGAAGATCAAGGATTTTCGTATTGTATCCATGTTTTTCCGCCCATCTTATATACATCCTCATTAGCATCTGTGCCCAGTCCTGAGCCTCTGTTCCTCCTGCACCAGGAGAAATAGTAAGAATTGCGTTTTTGGGATCCATTCGGTCATTAAGTATGAGTTTGATCTTCATTGCTTCGACAGATTTTTCTGCATCGCTTATCATCTCAATGAGTTCTTTTTCAATTTCTTCATCGCCACTTTCATCAAATAGTTCAAAGAAATCTTCTATGGTATTCAACTGTGCTTCCATTTTTAAAAATTCTTCTAATAGAGTTGTTATTTTTTTCTCTTCCCTGAGAAGCTGCTGGGCTTCCTGAGGATTTTTCCAGAGATCAGGAGATTCTGTTTTTTTCTTGAGATCAGCTAATTCCTTTTGCAATGAATCTGGATCAAAGATGCCTCCTTATCATAGAGATCTCTTCTATGATCGCATTAACTCTTGATTGTAATTCCCATGCCATTATTTTCCCTCCAGAGCTTCATTCATTACCTGCGTGGCTTTACTATAATTTTCCTGAAGATTTTTCACTGTCAGTTTTTCAAAGGATTTCCCTACTCCAAATAGCTTAATATTTATTTCTCCCTCTATGATTCTTCTGGTTTTATTTTCTCCGACAGGCTCGAGGTAGAAAATTCCTGAAGATTTAACCTTACCCTGCAATACATATGGCTTTATTTCCCAATCGAAAAAATATTCATCTTTTTTCAACTTATCTATTTCCAGATATGAGATCCTATCCCCAACAAGTTTTTTTACGGTGGAGGGAAGAGTGATCCTTGGGGTAACTTTTTTCTTTATTACGATCCTGTCCCCCTCTTCTTTTTTATCCACAGTCTCAAGTTCCTCAAGATTAAGAGCTTTTTTAAGAACTTTGCTGAATTCATCATCCCAGAGTAATTCCCATACTTTTTCCTGCGTTCCGTTAATAATGTGTTCAATTTTAAACTTCATTTTTTTCCTCCTTTGACTTTCTTTATTTTAAAAGGTTGCGGAGAATTTTCAAGGAATTGAAAAGGCATAGAATTTTAATTTGAGAATGATTTCTATGGTCTTCATTCTTTTTTCAATCTTTTTAATCAGTTGCGGGTCTCTTACCAGTTTTCTTGCCATTTTGTATAACTGATAAGCCGTCAGATAATTCCCCCTTTTAAAGGATATATCGGCTCTTAGATAAAGTACATAGGGATAATTTGCATGAGATGGATAGAGTGCTATAAACTTTTTGATGTAGTCTTCTGCTGTAGCAAGTTCACCTGCATCAAGGCAATTTCTAGCTTCCATGAGTAGCAGCATATCTGGTGGAGGTGCATCAGGAAGCTGTTTCTGAGGTATAGTTG